>NZ_DEQF01000038.1:0-17831 GCF_002360305.1 Streptococcus sp. UBA3373
TTAGCGGTATACTGTAAATGGCTTATTTGGACTACCTCCTGTTTAGTTGTCACTTACAGTATAGTCCATTTGGGCTTTTTTCGTATCTTAAATTTAACTAGCACCACGGGTATTTTTTAGATAAATTTTTAGATAAATACGAATTACTAGAGTGGATCTTCCAAATAGAATTAAGAGAACAGGTTACAGACAATCTAGAATACATTTCTGGTTATCAGCTTCTACAAGAATTATTACATTATTTCAGTATTAATAAACACTTTTATATACAATTATTTAAGGTTGTTAATTAAAATGATTTCTCTTCATATTTCCAAACTTATTGCCAACAGCTTGTTATTAAAATTGTCAAAGAATATCATTCTCAACCATTTGATTCTGAAACAGAATATAAACTATTTATTAATTACCATAGTCAAGCTATAGCTGGTACTATAAAACAGTCGTTAACTTTATCTGACCAAGATTATCAAAAACAAGCACTACTACTAATACAACTTATCAAAAAAAAATATAGAAAACTAGGTATCTTTATGGTTCATATCATTAATTCAATCCATTCAACCGTTCAACAAAACATCAATGCTATTACACGCATATACCCTCATCTCTCACAACTTAAACAACTACCTACTATTTATTATAATCAACATGATCCAAACACTATACCAATTTTATCAGGCGGTGGAAGTGTCATGAACCAGCTCATTTTGGATACGTTGGAGATGGAATGTTAACCGCTGCTATTAGTGGTCCTATTTTTATTCCCCCTCGCGCTCATGACATTCTAGAAACTATACATTTTCTTAATAATGGCAAAGGTGTTTTTATCATTATAAAAAATTTTGAGGCCGATATTAAAGAATTCTCTGAGACAATTCACCAAGCTAGAGAAGAAGGAATTTTAGTCAAGTATACCATTTCTCACGATGACATTTCAGTTGAGAAAAGTAATTTTCAAATTCGTCATCGTGGGGTTGCAGGAACAATTTTACTCCATAAAATATTAGGGCAAGCCGCCAAAAATGGAGCTAGTCTGGATGAATTGGAAAAAATAGCTTTCAGTCTATCAACATCTATTGCTACATTGGGGGTTGCTACAAAATTTGCTACACTTCTCAAAGATGAAGAACCTATTTTTGATTTACCAAGCCAATATATCTCTTATGGAATTGGTATTCATGGGGAACCTGGTTATCGCATGAGATCTTTTGAATCCTCTGAAGTACTCGCTGTTGAACTCATTAATAAGATCAAAATGAAATTCAAGTGGACAGAAGGACAAGAATTTATCCTTTTAATCAATAATTTAGGGGGAGCTTCCAAATTAGAAGAACTTGTTTTAGCAGATGACATTCTCCAGTTATTAGATATAGAGAGACTCAATATTTCTTTTATAAAAACTGGTCATCTAATCACAAGTTTAGACATGTCTGGCCTTTCTGTTACACTTTGTAGATTTTTAGATAAGTCTTGGATTACAGCTCTAAAATCACCAACAAATGCATTTGCTTGGTAAACAACTCCACTTTACTTTCCTTAACACTAGAAAAGAATATTAATGCATCCATCTTAATTTAACTAACAATCCCCCTAGAACAAGACTGTTCTAGGGGGATTTCTATATATAACTAATTACTCTTTTGCAATTCCAAGGCATAGCTGATGCTGCTGAGGGCATAGAGTGGGGCGGTTTCTGCTCGCATGATGCGTGGGCCTAAACCAATTGTTTGGCCACCGTGTGCTTCAAAGGCTACGATTTCCTCGGGTGAAATGCCGCCTTCTGGTCCGAAGATAAAGAGCAGTTTTTCTCCTGCTGTCATGCGTGACAATTCACGCGCCAAGGCTGCTGTTTCGCCTTCTTTCGCTGATTCTTCGTAAGCAATAAAGACCTTATCAAATGATGACAACCCCGCTAGAAAATCGGCTTTTTTCTCAAATAATGTGACTTCTGGGACACGATTGCGTTTGCTCTGCTCGGCAGCTCCAAGCGTGATTTTAGCTAATTTATCGCCTTTTTTCGCTAATTTTTTGCCATCCCACTTGACCACAGACCAGTCGGCTGGAAATGCCCAAAGTTGGTTTGCCCCAAGTTCGGTGGTTTTTTGGGCAAGAAATTCCAATTTATCGCCTTTTGGGAATCCTACGGCAATGGTCACATCAACTGGCAATTCCACATCGCTATCAAGAGTTTCAAGGATTTGGAAACGGTGGCTACTGCTATCAAGAACTTTGGCTAAACGTTTGATGTGGTCATCAAAAACAAGGACAACTTCGTCACCATCAGCGAGACGCATAACTTGAAACATATGTTTCATCGTGTCTTTATCAGTGATAGTCACCTCATCTTGTGCCTTGCCTGCTACAAAATACTGTTGCATTTACCCTCCTATCACTCCTGAAATATCATCTGTTTTTTTGAAAACACAAGCATTCCATTCGCCTTGAATCATATGGGTTTCAAGGAAGAAGCCTGCTTTTTCAGCAGATTCACGTACCATTTCCCATTTCTCAGAAATGATACCAGACATAATCAAGTAACCCTCATCTTTGACAAGACGGTAGGCATCTTCTGTCATATTGATCAAAATATCAGCGAGGATATTTGCCACAATAACGTCTGCCTGAATGTCTACGCCTTGCAAAAGGTTTCCTGTCGCCACGTGGATATTTTCTGTCCCAGCATTCAAATCGATATTTTCTTGCGCCACGCGCACCGCTACTTCATCAAGGTCATAAGCATAGATAGACTTTGCGCCAAGCAGTGAGCTAGCGATTGATAACACGCCTGAGCCTGTCCCCACATCAAGCACCGTTTCGCCCCCTCGAAGGACTTGCTCCAATGCAAAAAGGCTCATCTTAGTGGTTGGGTGAGTCCCCGTTCCAAACGCCATCCCAGGGTCAAGACGAATGATTTTCTCACCCGTTTTGGCTTCGTAATCTGTCCAACTTGGCACAATAGTCAAATCATGGCTGATACGCGTTGGTTCGTAGTATTTTTTCCAATTTTCTGCCCAATCTTGCTCAGCTAGTTCCTGCGTGTCATAGTGAATGTCGCCCGCATTCACCCCAAAATCACTCAAGGCCGACAAACGTTGCGCCACTTCTTTTTCCACAGCATCGATATCCACATGCTCGGGATAATAAGCCGTGATTTTCACAGTATCCACTTGTTTGACTTCTGGAAATACTTCGCCGTACTTGCCAACACGTCCAAGATAGTCGGCGCTATCATCTATCGCGACTCCTTGACTCCCCAATTCAATTAAAATATTTGAAGCCGCTTCTTCAGCTTCTCTCAAGACCTCAACGGTCAATTCTTGCCATTTGTCCATGGTTGTTAGGCTCCTTCTTCCAATTCTTTTAGGGTAATCCCTTTATCATTTTTCCATTCCGTTCGACCATTGGCAGCCATTCCAAGAACAAAAACTGCCGCATAAGACGGACTTGAAAACAGTTGATCTTCCTGTAATATACCGTCTTTAATAAGTCCCAAGCGTAGTAACTCATCACGTTTTTCCCTCAAACTATCAGGCAAAGACGGGGCATTGATAAGATCGATTTGACTGCCTTTTAAAACAACAAAGCCTTCTGAAGTTTGTTCGCAGGTCGCTGTAATCGTCTGATTAGATTTTTTAGTTCTTCTTTTCAAATAAAGATAAAGTGAATCCTGACTTGACTCCCCAGGCTCTCTTTTATTGACCATTGGAACAAATAAGCGATAGCCCAAGGTTCCTATAATCGTCAAGGTGTTATCCACAACTTCATCTAGCTCAGACTGTTTTTCTTCTGTGACGTTACCAGGATTGGGTTCATTACTATTTTTGATAAGGTAACGGTCTGCTTCTTTTGCCAATTGGGTGAAACGATTTTCCAAATAAGAGATATCTGTTGGCCCAAAAGAATTATTTTGTGTTGTCAAAATAATAGCATTGTTAAAATAAGCTGCATGACTATCATGAGTGTGTTCTTGAATACGAAATAAAACACCCTCGCCATTTTTACGTGTTGTCGATTGACCAATGTAGGCAATTTCTTTTTGGGTTTCATCATCTTGCCCAAACAAAAAATAAATGCCACTTTGCTTCATATCTTCACGCATTTTCAAATCGCCTAATTTGATACGAGGTACTTTATAAATAACCCCTGTCCAATTAGAAAGAGTGCATTTTATTTTTCCTGTAACCTCTCCGTCCATCAGAAAGATATTGATATTTTTACCGCGTTTTGCCACTAGAAACTCCCAACCATCCTAATACCTAGGATAAGCAAAGAAGGTTGTTTCTGTTAGGTCTGCTTTGCCTTTGTCAAAACTTTCTGCGTCCCACTCTAAAGCAAAATCGGTGCTTTCCTCGTCTGCCAAGAAGTCCATCAAGTCGTCTAAGCCCTTGGTTGCCACGTCGTTTAGGGTTTGGGCAAAATAAGCTAAGAATTCACGAGAGAAGCCTTTTTTAGCGTCAAACGGGAGGGTCACTAGGTAATCGTCTTCATCAACCCTTGATTTGGCTTGGTTGTAAAAAAGCACATAATCTTCAAAAACAATATCTTCGTTGCTGATTTCCCCTTGGTCATCAATGGTTTCCACAGCTGATTGATTTTGCGCTTCTAAAATAAAAGTCACTTCGACAACATGATTCTTCTTGTTCCAATCAATTGCGTAATCAAAGGTGAAGTGCTTATCCATTTCTTCTTCTAATACTGATAAAAAGCCGAATTTAGCCATTAAAAATTTCTTCCAATCTTCTTTTGTGTTACAATTATTTTATCATACTTAAAAGGAAATAACATATAAATACAACACTAGGGGGAAATTCGTCATGCCAAATAATCTCGCTTTGCGTATGCGCCCCAAGACGATTGACCAGGTGATCGGGCAAAAACATCTGGTTGGGGAAGGAAAAATTATTCGCCGTATGGTTGAAGCCAATCGGCTATCATCGATGATTCTTTACGGTCCTCCTGGCATTGGGAAGACCTCAATTGCTAGTGCTATCGCAGGCACAACCAAATACGCTTTTCGGACTTTTAATGCCACGACAGACACCAAAAAACGCCTGCAAGAAATCGCCGAGGAAGCTAAATTTTCTGGTGGTTTGGTGCTGTTGCTTGACGAAATCCACCGTCTTGACAAAACCAAGCAAGATTTTCTCTTACCCTTGCTTGAAAATGGTAACATTATTATGATTGGAGCGACAACGGAAAATCCATTCTTTTCTGTCACACCTGCCATTCGCTCACGCGTTCAGATTTTTGAATTGGAGCCCTTATCCACAGAAGACATCAAGCAAGCTCTTCAAATCGCACTGACAAACAAGGAACGTGGTTTTGAGGTTGACGTTGTGATGGATGAAGACGCCATTGATTTTATTGCGACAGCAACAAATGGTGACCTACGTTCTGCTTTTAACTCGCTTGATTTGGCAGTCATGTCAACCAAACCAGACAACCAAAATAGCCGTCACATTAGTCTTGGCACCGTTGAAAATAGCTTGCAGCGCAGCTATATTACCATGGATAAAGACGGAGATGGGCACTACGATGTCTTGTCCGCCCTACAAAAATCCATCCGTGGCTCTGATGTCAACGCCAGCCTTCATTATGCCGCACGTCTGATTGAAGCTGGAGATTTGCCAAGCTTAGCCAGACGGTTGACCGTCATTGCTTATGAAGATATCGGATTGGCAAATCCCGATGCCCAGATACACACCGTTACAGCCCTTGAAGCTGCTCAAAAAATTGGCTTTCCTGAAGCCCGCATCTTGATTGCCAATGTGGTGATTGATTTAGCCCTATCACCAAAATCCAATTCTGCCATGGTCGCGATTGACCAAGCCATTGCTGACTTGCACCAAAACGGCACCTTGCCTATTCCACGCCATTTGCGGGACGGGCATTACGCTAGCAGCAAAGAATTAGGAAATGCCCAAGACTACAAGTACCCTCATAACTACCCCGAAAAATGGGTCAACCAACAGTACTTACCCGATAAATTGTTCGGAAAAAACTATTTTGACCCCAATCAAACAGGTAAATACGAGCGAGCACTGGCTGCTAACAAAGAGCGTATTGATAAGCTTTCTCGGTAAGGTATTTAAACACTCTGGAGAAAAAAGCAGGTTATCTCTTGAAAAATTTTCAAAAAGTGCTATTATATAAGCATAGGTTATGCTGTGGCATACGAATTCACATCAATGTGTTGACCGACTGAATATTTGTATTTAGGGAAACAGTAGTCTTCTAACAGTATGCAAGCCGTCACACGCGGAAGCAGCTAAGTTAGAGAGAGTTGCCCACCTGCTAGTGTAATTGCGGGTTCAATACAAATCGTGAATCACGGTGCCAATACAGCTTATCGTCCTTCCTTAGCTCAGTTGGTAGAGCAGTGGACTCTTAATCCATGGGTCATAGGTTCGAGCCCTATAGGGAGGATTAAACATCATAAGAAAAAGCCCTTTGTTTAGGGCTTTTTGCTTGTTTTAAAGTCAATTTGTTACGATTTTATCAATTTTTTGACAATCTGCTGGTCGTCTTTTATTTTAAAAATTAAAAACGTCATTAAGGTTCTCTGCCATAGTAGGATGCGTAAATATTTGATTCTTAATATAAGTGTATGGAATATGGTTATCCATAGCTAACTTAATCAGGTTTATATTTTCCTGAGCACCTTCACCAAAAAGAGTTGCTCCTAAAATATCTTGTGTTTTTTCATTAACAATAACCTTATAAATACCTCGAAGGTTGCCATTAACATGAGCTCTAGGCATAGCTGAAACCATTAATTCATTTGCTTTATAGGGAAGATTTGCCTCTGCAGCCTCTTTTTCTGTTAAACCTACACGTGCCAAAGCAGGGTTAATAAATAATGTAGTGGGGATATTATTTCTCTGACTAGCGTTATAATCACTCTGTCCAGTTAATTTATTAAAAACTATGCGATAATCGTCCAATGACACATAAGTAAATTGGAGTCCGCCATTGACATCCCCAACAGCATAAACATTTGGAACACTAGTTTCACAATAATCATCAACCTCAATGGCACCATGGTCTGTTACCACAATATCTGTATTTTCAAGTCCCAAGTCAGTAATATTCGATTTACGACCAGTCGCATAAAGGACAGCATCAAAACTCATTTTCTGACCATGATTGCTTAAAATAACATTATCCTCTTCATCATTTTCTAAAGCATTTATCTGAGCATTTAAAACAGGAAATACCGTCTTCTTCCATGTATTCTTTTGCTAGCTACGCAACGATATCCTCCTCACGTGGCAAAATACGGTTAGCAGTCTCAAAAACGGTGACCTTACTGCCAAGATTAGCATAAAGGCTGGCAAATTCAAGCCCGATATTACCCCCTCCAATGATTCCTAACCTTTGTGGCAAAGTTTCTAATTTTTGAATACCAGTGCTGTCAAAGACATTTTTAGATTCCTTTAATCCTGGTATAGGCAAACGATTTGAAATGGCGCCTGTATTAATCACTATAGTATCAGCTGTTAACCATTCACTATCCTCGCCAGCAACTATTTTAATAACCTTATTAGAGACAAAACTTGCTTTAGCATCATAAAGATCTACACCAGCATTGACCACATTGGCTTTATTTTTCTGATTTAATCGACGCGTAACCACCTCTTTTTCAGCCATTGCCTGCTCAAATGTTAAATGATTTTCAGCTGCATGGATTAATGTTTTTGTTGGAATACAGCCAATATTGATACAAGTTCCTCCATACATTGAAGAACTTTCTTCAACAAGAGCAACTTTCTTGCCAAGAGAACTCATCTTAGCAGCAAGTGTCTTTCCAGCTTTACCAAAGCCTATGACTAATAAATCATATGTTTTCATTTTTGTTCTCCCATAAAAGCACCGCATCATTAAATAACAAACATGATATTAGCGATATTGTGTTAAATCTTGTTTTAAAAAGTAGTAAAATAGGTTGCCATAATTTCCTGAATAATCCAGTACATGACCGTTATAAACGACCTTAGTGACTTTGTAATAGTCGGCAATATCGATTGAGCAAGCTTGCTGTGAACGTTCGAATTCCTCGTATGAGTCAAACGTCACCACTCGTTCTTGGTTTACGGCGTTTAAAAATGTAATTTCAATCATTATTTACATTTCCTTTCTAATTCTACATACTATATTACTTTGATGTTGGAATATAGTATGTAGAACTGTATAACGCTATGCTACTACAAAGTATGTTTTCACACAACTATTTTGCTCTGACTGGATTTTCTCAATCATAATTCAAGAATCAATTGTAAATTATAAAAAGAGATTCCAAACAGAAATCTCTTTTTTAACTGAATTTGTAAAATTATATTATCCTTTATGATATTCAAAAGCAATAGTATAAGTCTTTTCGGTATTGGCTGGAAGAACAATATCACCAAAACCGTCATTATTAATAGCATCTGGGAGAAATTGTGCTTCAAGCGCTAAGGCTTCAAATTCTTTAGCCATTTTACCCTTATCACGCGCTGGATAAATATCCTCAGGAATGCCACCCATACTGTAAACGACCCAAGTATCACGGTCAGAATAAAGGTGAACAGAATCGCCACTTTCTTCATCTTTCAATTCTCCACAAGGTTTATCAAGCGAAGCATTTACCAAGAAAGCATCGTCAAGCCCGCCTGTATCAGCGATAGCCTCTCCAAGGTTTTGCCCAGTTTGAAAATCATAAGCTGTGCCAGCAACGTCAATGAATTTTCCTGTTGGCACCAAATCATCACGTGTTTCCAAGTAACAGTCAGCAGCCAAAGTAAAGGTATGGTGTGCCAAGTCTTGGCGTTCACTGAGGTTAAAGTAAACGTGGTTAGTTGGGTTAAAGAGGGTCGCTTGACCGCCATTTTTACCAGTGTAAGTGATTGTAAAACGATTGTCGTTATCCAGCGTAAAACGTGCTGTTACCAACATATCACCAGGGAAACCATCAACGCTTTCTTTGGCATTGTAAGTCATGACAACAGTGGCTTTGTCAATATCATTTTCAACTCTTGCTTGCCAAATGTGTTTGTGGAAACCTTTTGGACCACCGTGAAGAGTGTTTCCTTTTTCATTTTGTGGTAGCTGAATTTCTTTGCCATCAAGGTTAACTTTCCCTTGATTAATACGCCCTGCAACACGTCCGATTGATTGACCTGCACATAAAGGACTTTTCAGATAATCACTTGGCTCATCAAAACCAATGATAAGATTTTTCTGACCACCTTTGTCATCTGGCACTAAAAATTCTTGCCAAGTTGCTCCCAGCGTTAGTAAACCAACTTGGACACCATTATCATTAATAATAGTGTATTTTTCAATCTTTTGCCGATTAATTATCTCAACAATTTCTTGTTTTACTTCCATTTTTCCCTCTTTCTTAGGTTCTTTCTTTTATTTTACCTTTTAGATAATTTTTTGTAAACGTTTACTATTGGATTTTACTAAGTTTTACCAGACATCATCGTTATAAACCAAAAACTCCTGTCCAATGGACAGGAGTTCAAGATTATATGTAGTGATTATTTTACCACGATGTTGACAAGTTTGTTAGGGACAGCAATAACTTTGACGATATCTTTGCCTGCGATTTCAGCTTGAATCTTGTCATTGGAAAGGGCGAGTTTTTCGAGTTCTTCGCGACTTGCGTCTTTTGGTACGACCAATTTAGCTCGTACTTTTCCTTTGATTTGGATGACAATTTCAACGTCGTTTTCAACAAGTTTTGATTCATCCCATGTTGGCCATGCCACGTATGAAATGCTTTCACCTGATTGGGTCACGTTTTGCCACAATTCTTCAGCAAGGTGTGGGGCAAATGGAGCCAACAATTGAATGAAGCCTTTGGCGTAATCTACAAAGAGTTTGTCTTCTTTGTTGGCGCTGTTTACAAAGACCATCAATTGTGCAATCGCTGTGTTGAATTTCATGGCTTCGAGCTGTTCTGTAACGGCTTTAACGGTTTCATTGTAAACCTTGTCTAAAGTACCGTTATTGTCAGCAACGATATCTTTGGTTGTCAACAGGCGGTAAACGCGGTCAAGGAACTTACGTGAGCCTTCAAGACCTTCTTCAGACCAAGCGATAGAAGCGTCCAATGGTCCCATAAACATTTCATACACGCGCAATGTGTCGGCACCATAGCGTTCAACTACGTCGTCAGGGTTGACAACGTTTTTCAATGATTTAGACATTTTAGCTGGTGCTTGTTCCAATTCTTCGCCAGTTTCGATGTTGAAGAATAACCCATCGCGTTTTTCAACCTTGTCTGTTGGTACAAGGGCTCCACGGTGGTCGCGGTAGCTTGTTCCCAAAATCATCCCTTGGTTAAAGAGTTTTTGGAACGGTTCTTTGGTTGGAACAACGCCTAAATCATAAAGGAATTTGTGCCAGAAGCGAGCGTAAAGCAAGTGAAGCACGGCGTGTTCGGCACCACCGATGTAAATGTCAACTGGCAACCATTGTTTCAATAATTCTTCGTCAGCTAGTTTTTCGTCGTTATGCGGGTCGATGTAGCGTAGGAAGTACCAGCTTGAACCTGCCCATTGTGGCATGGTATTGGTTTCACGGCGCCCTTTAATACCGTCTTCACGAGTAACTTCTAACCAATCTGTCAAGTTAGCTAGTGGTGACTCCCCTGTTCCTGAAGGTTTAATGTCCTTAGTTACTGGCAAGACCAGAGGAAGTTGGTCTTCTGGAAGGGCAGTGGTTGTGCCATCTTCCCAGTGAACGATTGGAATTGGTTCACCCCAGTAGCGTTGGCGTGAGAAGAGCCAGTCGCGTAAACGGTAAGTGACTTTTTTATTTCCCACTCCTTCAGCTTCGAGCCATTCGACCATTTTGTCAATGGCTTGCGCTTTGTCAAGACCGTCTAGGAAGCCAGAATTGATGTGAATACCGTCTTCTGTGTAAGCTTCTTCTTCAACATTGCCGCCTTCAAGTACTGGGATAATATCTAGATTGAATTGTTTAGCGAATTCCCAGTCGCGTGTGTCGTGGGCAGGAACAGCCATGATAGCACCAGTTCCATAGCTCACAAGCACATAATCTGCAATCCAAATTGGCATTTCACGACCATTGACAGGATTGATCGCATAGCTACCTGTCCAAACACCTGTTTTTTCTTTAGCAAGGTCTGTACGCGCAAGGTCAGATTTGAGGCTTGCTTGGTGTTTGTAATCTGCCACAGCTTGTGCTTGTTCAGGCGTTGTAATAGCATCAACCAATGGGTGTTCAGGTGCTAAAACAGCATAAGTCGCACCAAAAAGAGTATCAGGACGAGTGGTAAAGACTGTGAAATCTTGGTCTGTGTCCTTCACTTTGAAGGTCACATTGGCACCTGTTGATTTACCAATCCAGTTGCGTTGCATATCCTTGATTGATTCAGGCCAGTCAAGGTCTTCCAAATCTTCCAGCAAGCGCTCTGCATAAGCTGTGATTTTAAGCATCCATTGACGCATTGGTTTGCGGACAACTGGGTACCCTCCACGTTCAGAAGTACCGTCAGGAAGCACTTCTTCGTTGGCGATGGCTGTTCCCAATTCTTCAACCCAGTTAACAGGCACTTCAGCTTCGTATGCCAAGCCTTTTTCATACAATTTTGTGAAAATCCACTGTGTCCATTTGTAGTAGCTAGGGTCAGTGGTATTTACTTCGCGATCCCAGTCGTATGAGAAACCAAGTGCATTGATTTGGCGTTTGAAGTTAGCGATGTTTTGCGCTGTAAATTCAGCTGGGTCATTTCCTGTATCCATCGCGTATTGCTCAGCAGGAAGTCCAAAAGCGTCCCATCCCATTGGGTGAAGCACGTTATAGCCTTGTGCACGTTTGAAACGACTCAAAATATCAGTTGCTGTGTAGCCTTCTGGGTGTCCAACGTGAAGCCCTGCACCTGACGGGTAAGGAAACATATCCAACGCGTAAAAGTTTGGTTTGTCAGCGTCTGTTCCTGTTTTGAACGTATGATTGTCAGCCCAATAAGCCTGCCATTTTTTCTCAATTTCTTTGTGATTGTAAGTTGCCATGTCATTTCTCCATGTTCATAGTATAGCTTCTATTATACCATGAAAATAACAAAGAAAAAAGGCGAAATCACTGGGGACTTCATGCCTTTGATAAATAAGCTTGTAAGCTCGCCATATCTGCTTTGGCTTGTTTCAAGCCAATCTGATAAATCTCTTCAAACTTGTCAGGGTTGGTTTCCAGACGTCCAATCTCTAATGGTTGGCTTGGTCTAATCGCAAAAACTTGCCCCTTCTGCTCCAAATCAATAATGTGCTCCAGCGTGTCATTATAGTATTGGTAACGTTTGGAAGCCACTTCGACAAAGTTAGGGTAATGCCTATAAAGCAACTTGTAAAGGCGACCACTAGACGCTTTTTTGCGGTAATCAAGCGGACGTGTCAAGACCACGATGAGTTTATCAAAGCCAAGGCTTTTGGCAAAATCAACAGGAATGCTGTCTGACAAGCCACCATCAAGGTAATGTTTGCCCTGCCACTCAACAATTTTTGAGGCTACTGGCAAGGCCGAACTGGCACGAAACAACTCCATTTGCTCAAACACATTGTCAATCTTGTGGTATTCTGCCTTACCTGTTTCAAGATTGGTGACAGTGACGTAAAAAGGAACACCAGATTGCTCAAAGGTTTCCTCATCAAAAACATCTAATTCCATGGGAACCTTGTAATAAGCAAATTCTTTGTTGACCACATTGCCCGTTCGTAACCAAGAACGAAGGCCCATGTAGTTAGGATAAGAAGCGTATTTTTGATTGTAACGGAGAGCTCTGCCCTTTTGCTTAGATAAAAAATTCACCCCAAAAAGTGCCCCAGCTGATACCGCGACTATCCCGTCAACCTTGATACCAGCATCTAAAAATGCATCGAGAACGCCAGCCGTGTAAAGCCCACGCATTCCCCCACCTTCTAATACTAAACCAACAGACATTTACAGACTCCTTTATTCTTGTATATGACTATGTACAGTATATCAAATGATTGGCAAAAGCACACAATGCCGATATCATTTTTAGCCACCGACCAACAAAAAAGCTAGAGCATTCACCCTAGCTTAATCATGACGCTTGTTTACAGTTCAGCGATTTGGTAAAGTTCCAATTCTGCTTGTGTTTCTGTTCCAAACATATTAATCATCAATTTCACTTTGTTGTTTTCAATTTCAACGACGCGACCTTCTTGTCCCATAAAGGCACCATCAATGATTTGAACCACGTCACCTTCTTTAATGTTGGTATCAATCACATCAACCGTTTGACCCATTGAGATGAGAATTGAGCGGATTTCTTCTTCCAAGAGCGGTGTTGGTTTTGAACGGTTACCGTGTGACCCAACAAATCCTGTAACGTTTGGTGTGTTACGCACAACAAACCAAGCTTCGTCTGTCATAACCATCTCAACCAAGACATAACCAGGGAAACGGTTTTCTTCAACTTCTTTGACTTTCCCGTTTTTCTCAACATTGACAGTTTGCGTTGGGATTTCCACGCGCAAAATATTGTCCAACATATTGTAGGTTTGGGCACGTTGCAAAAGGGTTTCTTTCACTTTATTTTCATACCCAGAGTAAGTTTGTAGCACAAACCAGCCTTTATCAAATGAATCTAGCATCTTTTCCTCCACTATAAAAAGCCCTGAGGGCTCTTTGCTTCGTTTTTTCTTTCATTATAGAATAAAAAGGCGTTCTCTGTCAATGATGGACTCGGGGAAACCACAAAAAAAGTGATGGGAAACCCCACCACTTTTTGTTATTCTACCTAAAAACGATTCAATAAGTCCGTTACTCCCAACGAGAGTAGTTTATCAAAGATATAAATCGCAAGTGTAAAAAACGCTGTATACTCTAATACAGAAATAAAATCTCTCCAACGTTGTTTACGATCTGGCCATGTTGTATCTCTTAAAACCGCAAAAACTCCCTTGATAAATCCCACGGATCGCTCCTCCTTCACACTCGTTACGTAATCGCCTTAATATTAACGTGTTTCTTTGTGTAACGTGTATTTCTTACAATGTTTACAATATTTATTGACTTCTAAACGTACAGGTTTAGGGTTACTGCTCACTCCGATAGAGTAGTTACGGCTCCCACACTCTGTACAAGCTAAACTTGCTTTTTTCTGTGCCATAATGCCTCCAATATCATCCTATCATCTTTTTATCATTTTATCAAGTTTTAATTCGTTCGTCTATTAAACCAGTTGGAAACATTGTCCCAAACGTCTTGAACGGCTTGACCTATCTTTTCCTTGGCGGTTTGTGCTGATTCTTGAACCTTATCCAAAAAGTTATCTGAGCTAGATGATGGGCTAGTGTCAGTGTCAGACGCGTTGGCACTATAAATCAAGTCGTAACCGTTTTGACTATAAGCATTTTCAACAGTAAAGGCAGTACCTGCGGTGTATGGCAAGATGCGACTGGCAACAGCACTGAAAATCGTTGAGGCTGTTCCCGAGCTGGCATCTGTCAGGTAGTGATTTTCGTCCGTCGAATCATAGCCTAGCCACTGGGCAATCACCACATCAGGCGTGTAACCAATCACCCACTGGTCGCTCGTCAAATTGTCATTGAAGCTTGTTTCAACCGTACCTGTTTTTCCTGCCATGGTATAACCATAAGCATTGGCATTGATAGCAGAACCATTTGAAAAGGTTCCTAACATCATGCTGGTCATCTTGTCCGCAACAGTTTGGCTAATCACGCGTTTTTGGTCTTGTTTAAACTGTGCAATGACTTCACCGCTGGCATTTTCAATACGTGAAATCAAATGAGCCGTTGGCATGATACCGTCATTGGCAAAGGTTGAATAGGCCTGGGCCATTTCAAGCGGGTTGGTTGTGACACCGCCACCCAGCGCGATACCCAGTTCTTCCTTGACCTTCTTCATGTTCAGACCGAATTTCTCACCGTAAGTAATACCCTTGCTGATACCGATTTTATTGAGCAAATAAACAGCTGGAATATTGTAAGAATTAGCCAAGGCTTGATACATAGGAACATCAGCTGTTTCAACGCCACCATAGTTTCCAGGATCATAGCCATCGTAATCTTGCACGGTATTTGGCAATTCCGTCGTAATCGAATAGCCCGCCGCGACGGCTGGAGTGTAAACCACCAACGGTTTAATGGTTGACCCTGGGCTACGTGAGGCTTGGGTCGCGTAGTTGAAACTTCTAAAGGAAGCCGAACTTGAGCTCACACGCCCAACTAAACCACGAACAGCACCAGTTGCGGGATCCATTGCGACGCTGGCTCCTTGAGCGCTTTGACCATCATAACTTGACGTTGGGAAATAACTCGTGTCGTCAAAAACAGCCTGCATATTGTCTTGATAATTTTGGTCTAACTCCGTATAGATTTTATAGCCATTGTTGACAATATCATTTTCTGACAGATTGTATTTTTGCTCTGCTTCTTGAATAACCGCATCAAAGTAAGACGGGTACTGATAACTATCAGAAGTTCCTGTATAAGTATCGTGCAACTCACTGGCAATATCCACTTGTGAGGCCTCATCAGCTTGTTCTTGCGTGATTTTACCAGCGTGAACCATGGCCTGCAAGACCGTATTCCTTCGGTTTGTTGCATTCTCCACTGAGTAATATGGGTTGTAAATCTCAGGCCCCTTCAACATTCCAGCCAAAATAGCCGATTGCTCCAAGGTCAAATTCTCAGCGTCAGTACCAAAGTATTTTTGACTGGCATCTTCAACACCCCAAACCGAATTACCAAAATACGCATTGTTCAAATACATGGTCAAGATGTCGTCTTTGCTGTATTTTTTGGTCAACTCTAGCGCTAGGAAAAATTCCTTGGCTTTACGCGTGACGGTCTGTTCTTGGCTCAGGTAAGCATTTTTCGCCAATTGTTGCGTAATGGTCGAACCACCACCAAAACGCCCAAACGTAAAGACTGCCAACAAGAAACGCGAGTAATTGATACCGCTATTTTGGTAAAAGGTTCTATCCTCTGTGGCAATAACCGCTTCTTTCATGTAATCGCTGATATTGTCAAGGTCCACATAAGTTCCTTTTTGTCCCGACAGCGAGCCAATTTGCTCATCATTTTTATCGTAGATGACAGTGGTAGCCTTCAAGGCATCTTGCAAATCAGAAACGTTGGTTGATTTAGCAACCAAATAAAGGTAAGAACCAATCGCCAAGGTCGCTATCCCCGCCAAAATCAGCAGTATTTTACCAATATGGTAACGGCGCCAAAAACGGCGGATGGGATTCTGAGGAGAGGGTACAAACCGCAGGATTTTTTGCACCCAAGCGGGATAATGCTTGATTTTATCTTGGTGCGCACGGCTTCGCTGATAGCGTGGTGCAGCCTCTCCTTCTTGAGAATGGTCAGTAACGTCTTCAGGACTTTCTTCCTCGTTGAGCCACTCTTCAAAATTACGGTCCTCTTCCTGAGAAGATTCCCTTCCTGTCAAGCGCCTAACAAAGGACAGAAAGCTTTCTTTAATTCTTTTTAAATGTGTCATAATTCCATTATAGCAATTTCCCTTAAAATCGTCAGAAATGAAAAGGATGTCATTTGTTATAACGTTTTCATTCTATTTTTAAGGTTTTATGATAAAATGGTAGGGTAGAGATATCTGGTCAGACAAAGATATTAGAAAGGAATTGCTTATCATGAACAAAGAATTTGAAGCATTTAAAAAAACACTTTCTCCCGAAAGTCTAAAAGCCATCTACGATGAAACAAAGATTGAAGTTTCTGAAAGCGAAACCGAAGGAACAGAAGCTTATTCTGTCGCAGTAGCAAGCCAAATGGCGGTCAACTTGGTGGAAAAATACCATGCTTGGCTTAAAGAAAATGAAAGCAAATAGGGCTTTAGCGCATCTCATTGAGGTGCGTTTTTTTTTGGTATAATAGAGTCATGACTACATCTTACACATTTACCAATCCCTACCCAGACTGCACGGTCAAGGAACTTTTAGAAGAGCACCTGCTGATTCCTCGGAAAATTCGGCATTTTTTGCGCACCAAAAAACACCTGCTCATCAACGGAGAAACCATTAATTGGCAAAGTTTGGTGCAAACAGGCGACAGCATCCAGCTGACCTTTGATGAGGAAGATTATCCGCAAAAAGACATTCCCTTGGGACAAGCTAAATTGGTGGATTGCCTGTATCAAGACGAACACATTATCATCGTCAACAAGCCCGAAGGCATGAAAACACACGGTAATGAACCAACAGAAATGGCTCTGCTTAACCATGTTTCGGCTTATGTAGGGCAAACCTGCTATGTGGTGCACCGTTTGGACAAGGAAACCAGCGGAGCTATTTTATTTGCCAAAAACCCTTTTATCCTGCCTATTTTAAACCGTTTGTTGGAAAACAAGGACATTTCTCGTGAATATTGGTCCTTGGTTCAGGGGACTTTTGAGCCAAAACACCAAGTTTTTCAAGATAAGATTGGGCGCCACCGTCATGACCGCCGCAAACGAGTAGTCGACCCTAAAAATGGCCAGCGCGCCATTACTATCGTGGACCGTTTAAAAGTTTTTTCAAAGGGAAGTCTGGTTCGCTGCCGCTTAAAAACAGGGCGAACGCACCAAATTCGAGTGCATTTGTCAGCGCATCATTATCCCATTATTGGGGACCCTTTGTACAGCCATGTGTCCGATGACCGCCTCATGCTGCACGCCCACAAACTCAGTTTTACACATCCCTTAACCCTGCAAAAAATCAGCGTCGAAGCCCATTCTGACACGTTTGAAGCAGGCCTTTCTTAGATTCAAAAAAACAAGACCCAAACGCAGTTGAGTCTTGTTTTTAGTCGTCTTAAAACTTA
>NZ_DEQF01000010.1:0-13215 GCF_002360305.1 Streptococcus sp. UBA3373
CAAGGCAATATTCAATCCCTCTAAATACTTATGCAAAATTCTTTTCTTTTTTAATTCCTTAAAAGCCAAGCCTAAATCAATCAATTCTAAGAGCTCTTCCTTTGTAAAATCAATCTCTTTCACAAATGATTTTTGTTTTGTCATATGTCATCTCCACCCTTTTATTCTGAAATATTATAATTTATTTTAGCATAAATATACCATTTGTCAATATTTTATGAATAAAAATAAAATATAGCACTCTAATGACAAGAGTGATAATTTTGTAATCTTTTTCCTTGATTTCTAGTCATCACATGCTATAATGGAAATATAAATTTGACTATCTTTGACCTTTGTCGCCATAGTCAGTGATTTCGAAAGGAGGGTATATTATATGCTCTGTCAAAATTGTCATTTAAATGAATCAACCATTCATCTTTATACAAATGTCAACGGTCAGCAAAAGCAGATTGACTTGTGCCAAAACTGCTATCAAATCATGAAAACTGACCCTAACAATACTATTTTAGGAAATCTAGGTGGGGGGCAATCAGCTACGTCAAACAATCAAAACCAAGCATCTGGTACCAATCCATTTGACGATTTTTTTAGCAATCTAGGTAACTTCCAAGCATTTGGAAATCAAAGCTTCCAAAATACACCTCCAACTCAGTCAGGAAATGGTGGGCGTAACGGAGGCAACAATAACAACAACTATCGCAACAATGGTGGTGCCCAACAACCAAAAGGCTTACTAGAAGAATTTGGTATCAATATTACTGAAATGGCCCTTCGTGGCGATATTGACCCTGTCATCGGACGTGATTCTGAAATTGTCCGTGTCATCGAAATTCTCAACCGCCGTACCAAAAATAACCCTGTCCTCATCGGAGAACCTGGTGTTGGTAAAACCGCAGTTGTGGAAGGCCTAGCCCAAAAAATCGTTGACGGCAATGTACCACAAAAATTGCAAAACAAACAAGTCATTCGCTTAGATGTGGTTAGCCTCGTTCAAGGCACTGGCATCCGTGGTCAATTTGAAGAACGCATGCAAAAATTGATGGAAGAAATCCGCAAACGTAAGGATGTTATCCTCTTCATTGATGAAATTCACGAAATTGTTGGTGCAGGTTCAACAGGTGATGGCAGCATGGATGCAGGTAACATTTTGAAACCAGCCTTGGCACGCGGTGAATTGCAACTGGTTGGGGCAACAACCCTCAATGAATATCGCATCATCGAAAAAGATGCTGCTTTAGAACGTCGCATGCAGCCTGTCAAAGTGGATGAACCAAGCGTTGAAGAAACCATTACCATTCTTCGTGGTATTCAAAAGAAATATGAAGATTACCACCATGTCAAATACAGTGATGATGCTATTGAAGCAGCCGCAAATCTATCAAACCGCTATATTCAAGACCGTTTCTTGCCTGACAAGGCCATCGACCTTCTTGATGAAGCTGGTTCTCGCATGAATTTGACGCTTAATTTTATTGATCCAAAAGAAATCGATAAACGTCTAGAGCAAGCTGAAAACTTGAAAACTCAAGCCACTCGTGAAGAAGATTACGAACGCGCTGCTTATTTTCGCGACCAAATCGCTAAATACAAGGAAATGCAGCAACAAACTATCAACGAGGAAGATATTCCAGTCATCACTGAAAAAACCATCGAAGCGATCATTGAAGAAAAGACCAACATTCCTGTTGGCGACTTGAAAGAAAAAGAACAATCTCAATTGATTCATTTAGCCGATGATTTGAAGAAACACGTGATTGGACAAGATGAGGCTGTGGATAAAATTGCCAAAGCCATCCGCCGTAATCGTATCGGACTTGGTACCCCAAATCGTCCAATTGGTTCTTTCCTTTTTGTCGGGCCAACTGGTGTTGGTAAAACCGAACTTTCAAAGCAATTGGCTATCGAACTCTTTGGTTCAGCTGATAGCATGATTCGTTTTGATATGTCTGAGTACATGGAAAAACACGCTGTCGCTAAACTTGTCGGAGCCCCTCCAGGGTATGTTGGTTACGAAGAAGCTGGACAATTGACTGAAAAAGTACGCCGCAACCCTTATTCGCTTATCTTGCTTGATGAAGTGGAAAAAGCGCATCCTGATGTGATGCATATGTTCTTGCAAGTTCTTGATGACGGTCGTTTGACAGACGGACAAGGACGCACAGTCAGCTTCAAGGATACCATTATCATCATGACATCAAATGCCGGAACTGGTAAGGTAGAAGCTAGCGTTGGTTTTGGGGCAGTACGCGAAGGACGCACTAATTCTGTTCTAGGCGAATTAGGCAACTACTTCAGCCCTGAATTTATGAACCGTTTTGACGGCATTATCGAATTCAAATCACTCAGCAAGGATAACTTGCTCCACATCGTCAACCTCATGCTTGATGATGTTAACAAACGCCTTGCTCAAAATGACATTCATCTTGAAGTAACCGATAAGGTAAAAGAAAAATTGGTTGACATTGGTTACGACCCTAAAATGGGAGCACGTCCTCTCCGTCGTACTATTCAAGACTACATTGAAGATGCTATTACCGACTACTATCTTGAAAATCCAAGCGAAAAAGATTTGAAGGCTGTTTTGACCAGCAAGGGCAAGATTAGCATCAAATCCGCTAACAAAGACAAAGATAAAGATGCTGAAACCGTATCAGAACCGACAGAATAAGTCATTATTCTCCAGATAGCAACTATCTGGAGAATTTTAAAAACCAATATTATTAAAATATTCAGATAACTTTCTGGAAAAAATGAGAGCGATTTAGTATAATATAAGTAATGGATGGATTTAGTGTCGTCAGGTTTGTCTGATTCGCTGCTTCTATCCCATTTACCAATGGAGGAAAAGCATTATGACAAATCCTACTTTCGGTCAAAAATTAGACCATGTTAACTATAAAGCGCGCTATGGCGTGTATGCGATTATTCCAGATAAGAGCCAAACGCAAATCATTTTAGTTCAAGCTCCAAACGGCTCATGGTTTTTGCCTGGTGGCGAAATCGAAGCTGGTGAAGACCATTTTACCGCCTTGCAACGTGAGCTCCGAGAAGAATTGGGCTTTTCAGCGGATATTGGCTATTATTATGGGCAAGCCGATGAGTACTTCTACTCACGTCATCGCAATACCTACTTCTACAACCCTGCTTACTTGTACGAAGTCACCCATTTTCAAGAATTAGGGGCACCGCTTGAGGACTTTAACAACCTCGCTTGGTTCCATGTTGAAGAAGCCATCCAAAAATTAAAACGCGGCAGCCACCAATGGGGTGTGAAAGCCTGGCTGAAAAAACACCATAAAAACGCTTAATTTGTTAAAAATCGTGTTATAATATTAATGTAAAGAAAACATCAGGAGGGGAGTATATGAGATTAATCAACACCACCAGTAGCCACTCTGAGTTAGTTCGTAACCAACTTCGCAATACGGATGCTCAGCTGGTTGAGACTTATTCAGCAGGAAATACTGACGTTATTTTCACGCAGGCGCCTAACCACTACGAGCTGTTGATTTCAAACAAATATCGCGCTATTAAAGATAGTGAAATTGAAACCATTCGTGAGTTTTTCCTCAAGCGTAAAATCGATACGTCAAGTATCCAATTAGACCAGCTAAAAACTCTACACACGGCTAATCTCATTGAAATTTCATTCCCAACAGCTTCTTAATCTGAGGCATTTTGTCTCAGATTTTTTCTTTTGGACAAGCAAAAAAGCTAGGATTCTCATCCTAGCTTTTGATTTTTTATTGGCTTATTCAAAACCTTCGCTTACGGCTGCTGAAAAATTCGTTTCAACAATGTCAGCACAGTGGTCACAGATTGTCACACCGTATGAGCGTTCCGCTGTTGTTGGGTCAACACGGCGGCAGCGGTCACAAACAGCACCTTCTGCATGAGCAACTGTGAAGGCAACATCTTCAAAAGCAACGGCATCTGCTGGCGCAGCTTCATCTGTAATGGTCAATTGAGAAACAATCAACAATTGCGCAATGTCGCTATCAAGGGCTGTCAAAAGTGTTCTCACTTCTTCGCTCGCATAGATTGTCAAATGAGCTTCCAATGATTTACCGATAACTTTAGTATTACGCGCTTCTTCCAAGGCTTTTTGAGCTTGGTTGCGAAGGGTCATGAAGGCATCCCATTCTTCAAGGATATTGTCTTGACCTTCAAAGACTTCTGCTTCTGGTAATTCTGATAATTGCACGTAGTCTTCTGGTTCAAACTCTAAGTATGACCAAATTTCTTCCGCAGTGTGTGGAAGGATTGGTGTCAACAATTTAGTGATTTTAACCAAAATGTCATAAAAGACGGTTTGCATTTGACGACGAGCAAGGTTGTCAGCTGCTTCGATGTAAACCACATCTTTGGCAAAATCAAGGTAGAAGGCAGACAAATCAACAGTGATGAAGTTCACAACAGCTTTGTAGATAGCCATGAAACCATAAGCTTCATAAGCTTTACGGATAGTTGCTACCAATTGGTTGAATTTCACGGTCATGTATTTATCCACAGAACGCAATTCTTCGTAAGCAACGGTATCTTCATTTGGATTGAAATCGCTGGTATTTGCAATCAAGAAACGAAGGGTATTACGGATTTTACGGTAAGTTTCTGACGTTTGTTTCAAAATATCCATTGAAATACGAACATCGTTGCTAGAATCAACGCTTGTTACCCAAAGACGTAAGATTTCAGCACCAAATTGTTTTTCAACGTCACTTGGAAGGATAGTGTTTCCGAGTGATTTAGACATTTTTTCACCTTTACCATCAAGAACGAAACCTTGAGAAAGGACAGCTTTATAAGGAGCATGACCATTGACGGCAACTGAGGTAATCAATGATGAGTTGAACCAACCACGGTATTGGTCAGAACCTTCAAGGTAAAGATCAGCTGGATATTCCAAACCTTCGCGGGCATTCATAACACCATTCCATGAAGAACCTGAGTCAAACCAAACATCCATGATATCTGTTTCTTTGGTAAATTCGCCATTTGGTGAACCTGGGTGCGTGAAGCCTTCTGGAAGAAGGTCTTTGGCATCGCGTTCCCACCAAACGATTGAACCGTATTTTTCAAACAAATCTGCAACGTGGTCAGTCACTTCTTTAGTCATGATAGCTGTACCGTCTTCTGCATAGAAGATTGGAAGTGGCACGCCCCAAGCACGTTGACGTGAGATAACCCAATCGCCACGGTCACGAATCATGTTGTAAAGACGTGTACGACCCCATTCTGGATAGAATGTTGTGCGGTCAATTTCATCAAGAATGTCTCGACGGAATTTAGAAACTGATGCAAACCATTGTGGTACAGCACGCCAGATGATTGGTTTCTTAGTACGCCAGTCAAATGGGTATGAGTGAGTAATGGCTTCGCTAGCAAGCAAAAGGTCGCCAAGTTTTTCAGTAACAGTTGGAACAACTTTATCGTAGAATTGACCTTGGAAATCTGGACCAGCATTTTCCATCATGATACCACGTTCATCAACAGTAACAAAAACTTCCAATCCGTATTTAACACCAACGTTGTAGTCATCTTCACCAAAACCAGGGGCAGTATGGACAACACCTGTACCTGAATCAAGTGTAACGTGGTCACCCAAGATAACCAATTCATCCACTTCAGTATCCCATGGGTGTTCTGTAACGATATATTCGAGTTCAGTACCTTTATGTTTAGCGAGAACTTCAAATGATTCCCAACCAAATTTTTCAGCTAAGCTATCCAAAAGTCCTTCTGCAACAACGAATTTTCGGTCATTATTAGCAGGTTTCACAACGACATAATCCATATCAGGACCAACAGTCAAAGCGCGTGATGCTGTTACTGTAAATGGTGTTGTTGTCCAAACGACAATGTAAGTATCTGTATCAAGCACACCTTTACCATCTTTAACTTTATTGGCATAGTAAAGAGAAGTTGAATCAATATCGTGGTATTCAATTTCAGCTTCCGCAAGAGCTGATTCAGATGACCATGACCAGTAAACTGGCTTAGCACCACGGTAAATGTAGCCTTTGTCAGCCATAGCACCAAAGACACGGATTTGAGCCGCTTCATAAGCTGGTTTTAGAGTAATGTATGGATTTTCCCAATCAGCAGAAACTCCTAAACGTTTAAAGTCGTTACGTTGTTTATCCACTTGGCTAAGCGCATACTCACGACACATTTCAAGGTATTCTGTCAATGGAATTTCTTTGCGTTTCACACCTTTTTTAGACAACACTTGTTCAATTGGCAAACCGTGTGTGTCCCAACCAGGTACATAAGGGGCGCGGAAACCAGACATTGATTTTGAACGCACAATAATATCTTTAGAAATTTTATTCATGGCATGCCCAACGTGGATATTTCCGTTAGCGTACGGAGGTCCATCGTGGAGGTTGAAAGAAGGCTTGCCTTCGTTTAATTGTTGACGTTTGGCGTAAATGTTAGCTTCTTCCCATTCTTGCTGCCATTTTGGTTCTTTGTTAGGAAGCCCAGCACGCATTGGGAAAGCTGTTTTTCCAAGATTAAGCGTTTCTTTTAGTTTCATAGCTACTCCTTATATAAATAATCTAACTGTCATCACACAAGCAACGACAGAAGGTTGACAGGGTTAAATAATAAAAAAGAGCTTTCGCCTCAAAAGGACGAAAGCTCGTGGTACCACCTTTGTTCAGAGATTTTATTTTCCTAAAAAAATCAGGTCAAACCAAATCTCCCTCTGCGACTCGTAAGGTAAGTCAGCCCTTTTATCTTACTTCATTCAGATAAAACGATTCGAAAATGATAATTGCCAATCTAGGAATTACAGGACTCACACCATCTCCTGCTCGCTGAAAATATGGATTAACAATCGCGTTTTTCTTAGTCTTCTTCGATATTCAATTTAAATGTTTGTGTTTCGCTGAGATTAACTACTTCATCTGTATCTGCGTCAGCAGATTCGTTGTCAGCAGCTGCTAATTTTTGCGTTTCTTCAAGGTGTTTGTTGCTTTCTTCAACACGACGTTGCAATTCTTCCATTTCTTCTGGTGTGAATTGACGTGTCGCATCCATTGACAACTCATCATCCAATTCTGGAACTTCTTCGTCTAACACTTTCTCAACAACTTCACGAAAAGCTGCGTCTGAGTTTTGAAGATAAACGGCTGTTGGTTGCAACAATTCGTTCCATTCTGGTGAGTTAGCCAAGCTAAGTTGACCTTCAATAGCAGCTACCAAACGTTGGTGGAAGACGCGTGTTTGACGTTTCAAATCTTCTGTTTCCACAGCAACACGTTTTGCTTCGTCAGTTGCATCACGCAAAATTTGGTTGGCTTTTGATTTTGCTTCATCAATCAAATGTTGCGCATCGTAGTTCGCCTTGCTAACAAGGTTTGCTGCTTCGTCGTTTGCTGATGTTTTCACTTTTTCAGCTGTTTCTTGAGCAAGGATAACAGATTGGCTCAATGATTCTTTCATTTCATCAAAGTAAGCCAATTTATCTTCCAAATCTTTGATACGATTTTCTTGCTCATGGTTACGACGAACCAAGTTTTCGTAGTCTTCAACAACAATATCTAGAAATTCATTAACTTCTTCTTCGTCATAACCACGGAATTTTACTTTAAATGTTTTATCTTTAATATCAAGTGCTGTAAGTGCCATTGAATTCTCCTTATTTATGTATCATCTTATCTATGGTCAATTTCAATTTGCCGTTTTTGGTTATCCCATTATCGCTCAAAATTGAAAATCGACCAAATCCTCTTACACTAACTAAATCTCCAACTTGAAGAACTGTCGCTGTTTTATCGATCAGTTGATAATTAAGTTTGACTTTACCTGTTCCTATTAACTGCGCAGCTTGCGTTCTTGATAGCTTTAGCACAGTTGCCAGAATCTTATCCAGACGCATACTTGACACGATGACGTTTAGCTGCAGACTAGCCTGATTTGCAACGATGATATCGCTTAGAGGAATTTCTCTCAATGAAACACTCGTTCTGGCTATCTTTGTTGTATGGATTCTAATATAATCAGACATATTTCGCGAAACTAACACCTGAGCGTAGCCATCTGTTACCAAAATATCACCGATGACTGTCCGTTTAATGCCAAGATGATTAAGGAGAGTTCCCATAATCTGTGCATGGCTTAACTGGGCAAATTTTGACTGGTAACGCACTTCAAGCAAGGCTAATTCAAAATCTTCTACCTGACAGACATAATATTCTGGTGCGATAATCAGACGGGCATATTCACTAGCATAATAATCACTGGACACAAATGCTTTCAGTCCAAAATGATTAACCACCGTTTTCGCAATCTCGATTTGACGAGGATTTAAAAACTCCGTCAAAACATAGGCATAGGTTTCTTCTACCCGCTGAGCAAGACGTGTTATTTTATCAATAAAGTCATGCTCCTCAGGTCGAAAATGTTGATAGACTCCTTGTGATGTCATAAGGATGTGAATACCATAATCAGAATGCGGCTCAAAATATTAAGAGCGAACACCACAGCTATAATCGTAAAATCTAACCCCAAAAATTGAAGGTTAAAACGTCGGAAAGGTCTAATCACAGGCTCAACAATTTGTGTCAAAACCTGCCCCAACCAAGTATCGTAGGCTCCTGGGAACCAAGACAGTAAAGCGTAAGCAAATAGTAGATAAGAATAAAACTGAATCGTCTTTAGTAATACAATTAATATAAAAATCATATGTTATCTATATTAGCGTCTTTTCATGTCAAAATCAAATCCGACATCTTGACCATTATTTGGCATTGGAAGTTCTTCAACATTGACAATCACATTAAATGGTGTCAAAAGGTACATTGAACTACCTACTTTTTGAAGTGTTCCATAAAGCACTTTACTTGCGCCATCAATGAAATCAAGGCAACGACGTGCTTGAGCGTCTAGCATGTATTGAAAATCAATCAAAACACATTCGTTATTGTTTAACAAATCCACTACTTCTTGAGCATCCTCATATTTACGAGGGTATTTAAGCGTAATAGTTGTAGTTTGTTGATTCACATTTGCTTGCTCTTCACGGCGTTGGTTTAATGCGCGAACACGTTGCATATCTTCTACCGTCCTCTTTTGTTGAGATGAAGATGAGCGTTGAGCATCGTTACCATTAACCACGTGTTGAACGCGGTTAGATGGTTGAGGTTGTTCCATTGGTCGTTTGATTGGCTGGACCTTTTCACTCTCTTGAGAGGCAGAAGGCTTGACCTCCTCACTCACTGTTGGCTCAACGTCACTAACTTCATCAGTATCAAAATATGAAATTATTTTCTCAAATCTGTCTTTAAATGCCATCTTTTCTCCTGTTACTTAAAGAATGATGTCCCAATTCTGACGAAAGTCGCTCCGTTTTGAATAGCAAGCTTAAAATCACCGCTCATCCCCATACTTAATTCTGTAAATGGCATATGGGGTAAACCACGTTTTTGTAACTCTTGTCTAATCTGATTTGCTCTACCAAAAATGTCGTTTATCTCATTTCCAGAAGCATCTTTCGGAGCCATTGTCATTAGGCCCACCAGTTCCACTTTATCACATTCAGAGATAGCGGCTAAAGCTTCGTCAATTTCCGAAACTTTAAAACCGTGCTTACTCTCTTCACCTGAAATATTGACTTGTAGGAAACATTTGATTGTATGCTCCGCTCGTTTCTGAATTTCTAAAGCCAATTTGACAGAATCTAAGGCATGGAAGTAATCCACCAAGTTAATCACATTTTTAACTTTACGGCGTTGCAAACTTCCAATCAAATGCCAAGTCAAAGGTCTGTCTTTCAAAGCTTCGTATTTATCAAGAAAAACATCAACCCTGTTTTCCCCAATATGGGTAATGCCAGTATCAATAAGACGAGCAGCCACACCACTGTCAACGTACTTCGTCACTGCGATAATATTGACACTATCCTTAGAGCGATTAGCGGCTTGCGCTGCCTGCGCTACTTGTTCAAAAACAAGGTCTTTATTCTTTTGAAAATCCGTCATTAACGGTTTTTAAAGAATGGTGGTGTTTCTAATTCATCGTCAGTTGTGTCGTTGTTTGAGAAAGTTGACATCGTCAATTTGCTGTCTAGTTCACCTTCTTTTGGACGGCTGATGTTGTCACGACGAAGGTCCCAGTTTCCAAATGAATTGTCTTTTTGTTGTGAAGCTGGGTTAGACGCTGGTTGTGATGTTGGTACAGTGTTTGTTGCACCCATATCATAGTCAAAGCTTGAACGACGTTCAAAAGCTGGTTGGCTTGATTGTTGTGCACGTTCAGAAGCGTATTGAGCACCTGCTGCTTGTTGTGCATTTGGTTGGTTAAATGAACGGTTTGATTGTTGGAAACCAGCCACTTTATCTGCACGGTCTTGGCGGACACCAGTTGCCACAACAGTCACACGGATTTCATCTTTCATGCTGTCATCAATAGATGTACCCAACCAAATGTTGACCCCTTTACCAGCAGCTTGGCTGATGATTTCAGAAGCTTCTTCGGCTTCAGTAAGAGTCATGTCAAGACCACCAGTAACGTTTACGATAACATCTGCAGCACCATCGATTGTTGTTTCAAGTAATGGTGAGAAGATAGCTTTGCGAGCAGCTTCTGTGATACGTTCTTCACCAGAACCGATACCGATTCCCATAAGAGCGTTACCTTTGTTTGCCATAACGGTTTTCACATCGGCAAAGTCAAGGTTGATAAGGCCTGGGCTTGTAATCAAGTCTGTAATACCTTGTACCCCTTGTCTAAGCACATTGTCAGCTTCGCTAAGTGCTTCAAGAAGCGGTGTCTTTTTATCCACGATTTCAAGAAGGTTGTTGTTTGAGATAATCAACAAAGTATCTACTTGTTCGCGAAGTTCTGCAATACCTTCAGCAGCGAAGTTGCCACGTTTGTTTCCTTCAAAACCAAACGGACGTGTGACAACGGCAACTGTAAGAGCACCCAAGCTTTTAGCAATACGAGCGATAACTGGCGCAGCACCTGTACCAGAGCCACCACCCATACCAGCAGTGATAAAGACCATATCAGAACCTGACAAAGCATCTGTCAAAGCTTCTTCGCTTTCTTCGGCAGCTTTACGACCAACCTCAGGTTGCCCTCCAGCACCTAAGCCACGTGTTAATTTTGGACCTAATTGAATGACTGTTTCTGCTTTTGAAGAACTCAACGCTTGAATATCAGTGTTAGCAGCGATAAATTCAACACCTGCAACACCTTCATCAATCATGCGGTTAATGGCATTTCCGCCACCCCCGCCGACACCGATAACTTTAATAATAGCACCTTGTACAGACGCTGCATCAAATGAAATTCCCATTTTTAATTTTCCTCACTTATTATTAATCAAACATACTTCCAAAAAGACCACGAATACGCTCTGTCAGGCTAGGTCTTGATGGCTCCTTATGAGCAGGAATACCCTGAGGAGCCTGCGGTGTAGGCTCGCTAACTACTGGAGCAACAGGCTCTGGAGCTGGTTGATAGACTGGACGTGGTTGTGGTTCTGGTTCAAAATCCACTGGCTTACGTCTAAGGAGTTCTTCACCAGAAACCGCACGTTGAGCAATCACATCTACCTCGCTCATCATGCCAACGTATTCTACCAAACTAATCACGTTGGCAAACATTGGGTTACGGATACCCACTTGGTTTGGCACGTGGAGTTTAACAGTGGTTCCGAAAATTTCTTGAGCCAACTCAACCACACCTGGCATAATCGCTCCACCACCGACAAGAATAATCCCTCCTGGCAAATCCAAGAGGCGTCCACGTTCCAAATCTTGTTTGACACGGTCTAAGATGTGGCGAACACGCGCAGAAATGATTTCTGCCAAGTAATGCTCGCTCACTGAAATTGGCGTGTCACTACCAACCACATCAACTTGAACACTTTCTGACTCACTTGCTTCTGCCAAGTTTGCTTGTCCAAAGTTGAATTTAAGCGCTTCTGCAATTTGCATTGATGTCTTCAAGACTTTCGAAATGTCTTTTGTGACATACTCTCCACCTTCTGGGTAGATGTTTGTGTATTGCAACTCTTGTGCGCGCATTGAAGCGACTGTTGTTTGACCGCCACCCATATCAATCACAGTAGCACCAAATTCACGTTCCCCTTCGTTGAGAACTGATTTCGCCAAAGCTAGTGGTGAAATAATCACGTTTTCCACGCTAATACCAGCACGCTCTACTGTCTTGCGAAGATTGTGAAGGATCGTGCTTGGCCCAGTGTAAATCAAGCCACGCATTTCCAAGCGAATACCCATCATGCCACGAGGGTCACGGATACCTTGGAAACCATCCACGATAAACTCTTCTGGAATGAGTGAAATCACTTCACGCTCTGGCGTAATGCTTTTTGTCAAAGCTGATTTCACGACACTATCAACATCTTCGTCTTTAATTTCTTTTGATTCGCTAGGAACGGGAATCATCCCTTGAGTAGGCTCGATTTGAAGAAGATTAGCTGGAAGACCAACGTTAATCTTATCAATGGTCATTCCGGCTTTTTCTTCTGCTTGTTCAACCGCTTTTTTGATTGCTTCAGCAGCAGCTTCAATATCTATAATAATTCCATCTTTTACTCCAGTGCTGGGAACGTTGCTCACACCAATGACGTTCATCTCGCCAGAAACAAATTCTGCTACGAGAACTTTAATCGAGCTTGTCCCTATATCCAAACCTGTAAAAAAGCCATTTCTAGCCATTCACTCGACCTCTCTATCTTTCCATTCATTTACTATTCTAAAATCTGCATAAAATCAGAAGTATTCAGAAAATATTATATCATAAAAAAACGTAAAATGTTATCATTTTACGTTTTTTGTTATAGAAATTTCCCTACTATTTAATATTGTAAAAAACGTTACAGTATAAAAAACATACTAATGTTTATAGGTGGAATATATTAATTACGATAAAATACACGTAACAAAAAACGTAACAAATTTTATAACAAATTTATGAGTTCAGCAGGCAGGAAATAGCACCTTAACAGGTGCTTTTTTTAGTTGTCCTCGCCTAGTTTCTTTATTATATGGCTATATAATTTCTGTAGTGGGTAAAACTACTGTAGAGATTATAGAGCTTTTTGAGTGTACACAAAAAGTCTCATAAGAACTATAATGAAAAGCAACCAAACCATCATTAGGAAGAACTTATGAGACTTATTAAGAACACCACAGAATTAATCGGAATTAAAGACCAAAATATCATTATTTTTTT
>NZ_DEQF01000010.1:13320-14451 GCF_002360305.1 Streptococcus sp. UBA3373
ACGTTGATGAAGAGCGATAGTGTTGTCTATGTTTTCAAAAAAAGAAATAATCAATTGTTGTTCTTTATCATTGGGCATTTTCATATCAATATTTAAAAAATCAGACTCATGTATTCTCCATTGACCATAAACAACACCTTGACGAAATCTGACCATTTTAGAAATAAAGTCCTTTCGGGCAGACATAATCCCTATAAATTGACTTTCTCGTGATTTTTTTGACTTAAATATACTATAGACAGGGGATATAACAGCTTTTCCAGTTCTATTAAATCCAATTGAACCTGTTTCAAGATTATTAGAACTATATATGAAATCTCCCAATTCAGTTTTTTTATATTTTTTTTCTGAATCCTTGACTAAAAAGCTGCGATTATATCGTTCTACTTTTGGAGTAACTCCTTTGCCTTGTACAAAAGACATAAGAGGATATTCATTCGTTTCTGGCGTTTGATCATTACGTTCAGATAAAACATCTCCTAACTTACGCTCTTCCCAATCGTCAGCAAACCCCGCAAATCGCAATTCAGGAACTTTTTCCCCATTTTTAGGGAACATCTTTTGTAAAAAGCCTTTTTTCTGTTCTTTCAACAAATCTAACTTACGCTGATGAAGTGCGATAGTATCGTCTAACTGTTTGAAAAATGAGCCTATTTTTTGTTGCTCTTCAAGAGAGGTCGGGATTGAAAAGTTACTTGATGATACTTTCTTCCAATCTGATCTAGGCATTTTTGTACCTGATGTATCGTTAGCAACTCTTTGATAATTATCGGCTTGAATTAAACTATAAACAAATTTTGGCTCAGAATTTATAGATTTAAAAACCCAAAAATCTCCTAATGCTATACCTTTAAAGTCAGAAAATAACCAGTTTTTTAAATAAGGACGTAATTTCCCATACAGAATGTTGTCTGGTTCAAACAATGTTCCTTTTCTGTCATCAAATTTACGAGAGATATCCTTATTTAGGCGCCCTTCACCAGCAATGATATCTTCAAACTCAACCTTAGGCAATTGGTTATTATTTGATGATTTGTTTAATCTAACTACGATATCGGAGAACTTACGCTCTTCCCAATCGTCAGCAAACCCCGCAAATCGCAATTCAGGAACTTTCTTTTTAACTGAATC
>NZ_DEQF01000034.1:0-959 GCF_002360305.1 Streptococcus sp. UBA3373
TCGCTTTCAACTTTATAACCTAATAACTGATCGACTTGAGCTTGGTTTAATTCAATCGCATCACGTTTTGGCAAAAGTTCAGCTTTTTCCGCCACGGTGATTGGTCCGAATTCACCGCCAGCCAGCTCAGAAATAAGCTGAGATGCACGGTGCATTGCAATTAATGGCAATTCAAAGTCCACACCACGTTCATAACGTTGTGAGGCATCCGTATGTAAACCAAAGCTACGGGCACGACCGGCAATATGTAATGGTGCGAAGAAAGCAGATTCCAGGAAAATTTCAGTGGTTGCATCACTGACTGCTGAAGACAGGCCACCCATGATACCGGCAATCGCCAATGCTTTTTCGTCATCCGCAATCACCATCACGTTGTCAGAAAGCTCAACGTCTTGCTCGTTTAAAAGCACAAGTTTTTCGTCCGCAATGGCTTGACGTACATGGACTGCGCCTTGCACCTTAGCAGCATCAAATGCATGTAACGGTTGACCCAGCTCCATCAAGACATAGTTGGTAATATCGACCAGAATACTGTGCTGACGAATACCTGAACGTGCTAATGCGCGTTCCATCCATACAGGAGTCGCTGCCTTGGTATTGACGTTTTTGATCACACGACCTAAGTAACGTGGACAGCCTTCAGTGCTGACTACAACCTGCTTTTCATCAGCAATGGTTGCAGTCACTTCTTTAATTTCAGGCGCAGTCACTGGCAATTGGTTAATCACACCAATTTCACGTGCGATCCCGCGAATGCTGAAACAGTCACCACGGTTCGGCGTGATACTGATGTCAATCACATTGTCATCAAGATCCAGATATTCACGAATGTTGACACCCACAGCTGCGTCGTCTGGTAGCTCTAACAGACCGTCAATTTTATCTTCGAGATCAATCTCAGAAGCGCCGCACAGCATCCCTTGAGACTCAATACCACGTAGCTTGCCTTTCTTGATTTT
>NZ_DEQF01000034.1:1029-8638 GCF_002360305.1 Streptococcus sp. UBA3373
CACGTACGTTTGGCGCGCCACAGACGATTTGTAATGGCTCAGCTGTACCGATATTCACAGTGGTCACACGTAAACGGTCTGCATCCGGATGCTGTTCTACTGTCAGAACTTCACCAACCACTACGCCTGTAAATGCTTTTGCTGCAGGTGCAAGTTCATCGACTTCAAGACCCAACATGGTCAATTGATCAGAAAGTTTGTCGCTATCGATGGCTGGGTTGACCCATGTGCGTAGCCAATTTTCGCTAATTTTCATTGATATAAAACCTGTAATTCAAATCTCTAGAATCCCCCTCTGACTCCCCCTTTTCTAAGGGGGAGAACCCCATTTATTTGGTGGAGTCCCTCTCCTTTCTTAAAGGAGAGGTTAGGAGAGGATTAAATAAAAAGTTTTAAGCAAACTGGCGTAAGAAACGCACATCATTCTGGAAGAACATACGTAAGTCGTTCACACCGTAGCGCAACATCGCAAAACGTTCTACGCCCAGTCCGAAAGCAAAACCTTTGTATTTCTCAGGGTCAATGCCGGCAGCTTGTAGCACATTTGGATGCACCATACCGCAGCCCAAAACTTCTAACCAGCGACCGCGTTCATCCATGATATCCACTTCAGCACTCGGCTCAGTGAACGGGAAATAAGATGGACGGAAGCGTACTTTCAAATCTTTTTCGAAGAATTCATTCAGCAGGTTAATCAACAAACCTTTCAGTTCTGCGAAGCTGGTATTTTCAGCCACATACAAACCTTCGATCTGATGGAACATTGGCGAATGGGTTTGATCCGAGTCACAACGATAGACACGGCCCGGACACACGATCTGGATCGGTGGCTGTTGTGTTTCCATCGTACGGATCTGTACACCAGACGTATGCGTACGTAGCAAATGATTTACATCGAAGTAAAAGGTGTCATGCATGGCACGCGCCGGGTGATGCCCCGGAATATTCAGCGCTTCAAAGTTATGATAGTCATCTTCAACTTCAGGACCAGTGGCCACCGTAAAACCGGCTTTGGTAAAGAACTGACAAATACGCTCTTGTACCTGGGTCACAGGGTGGATACTGCCCACCTGTTGACCACGACCTGGCAAGGTAATATCAATGGTTTCGCTTGCCAATTTTTGTTCTAAAGCCGCTTTATGCAGTTCAGCTTGACGTGATGTTAATGCAGCGGTAATGGCTTCGCGTACAGCATGGATTTGTGCACCGAAGACTTTACGTTGTTCAGGATCCATTTTACCAAGCGACTTAGATTGTTCCGCGAGCTGGCTTTTTTTCCCCGTAAATTGCACTCGTACTTGATCAAGTGCAGCAAGGTCTTCTGCTGCTGCAATCGCAGCGAGCGCTTCAGTGGTCAGGGCTTCCAGTGACATAGTAACTCTCAAAGCAACAGGTTAAAAAATATTTTAAAACCCCACATTCTAACAGTTTTTAGACACTTTGATGAAGATACGTTTTAAGGAAAATTAGATTGGCATGATTAAATATAAAAAGTATAAGATAAACACAATATCAATCAGATCAAATCACTATGGCACTCGATCAAATTTGGAAACAGCAGCTGACCTTGGTCACTTATGGCAATGAGTATCTGACTCAGGACCTGAGTTTCAATCGTTGGATTCAACATTCCATTTTTAATCAGCATCAGTTTGCCTTCCGGGATCTGATGTCACAGCACCTATTGGCCCAGCATTTTCAGATTTGGCTGGAAGGACTGAAAAAACAAGGGGTTCGCCGACTGAGCTTGCATCGCTCGGATTTACTGGTTGATGAAAAAAATCCGAATGCCAATGTCGAGCTGCTACCTCTGGCGCATTTTATCGTCAGCCATGGTGCCAAAGCCAAAACTGCCTGGATTATTGGCAAAGAATTGCCGGAATGGTATAGCGCAGACAATGATTACGAAGCGCCTAAATCGCAGCAATCCCCTTTACGTCATGAAACATTCTGGTGTTATGAGCTGAATCCCAAACTGGCCAAGCGTATTGACACAGATCTGGAAGCACCGAACTGGGACGATATCCAGGCTTATACCAATTATGAGTTATTTGAAAGCAGCCTAGCTCAAGATTTTATAGAACCGGCGTATACCAATCTTCCATACTACGGCACGATACCGGCAATTCAGGCAGATACAGAAAGTCATTTGGCCCTGATTCCAACCGACTATTCAGCTGATTATGCGCATCAGACTTTATACCGGCTAGATGCCTTAAATGAGTTTATTCAAACTAAAATTCAACATCCCTATACGTCAGATGGTGAAGTCCTGAGCCCAGATCAGCAGCTCAATTTACGCCACTTTTCACAAAAAATTGATGATTTAAGTGCCAAATTCATCAGCAAAGTTGCCAACCACTATAAAACTGCACAGCTCACCCCAAAAGTTGCGCCTGACCCATTTGTGGGTATGAGTACCGAACACCGTTCGCCCAAAATATCTAAAGCGGAAAAACCTCAAGATCCGGGCAAATCTAATTCTGCAAATGTACTGACCTTGATTGTGATTACCGTGATTATCTGTCTGATTGGCTACTATTTTGGTCTTTAAGATTTCAGCAAGAAAATATTAACTTCTTGGATAAAACTTAGCCGAATCCAGTGGATATATTGATATTCGACAGCAGAGATGAGCTTGAAATAATGCTGTCGGTTTTCGCGATGAGTTTTGATCATTCATCAAACAATTGAATCTCAACTCAACCAGGGTTTGATATTTTTTCGATTATTTGAATTTAACCGCAATTATTTTTTACTCAGCGCTCGAGATAATGCTCTTTTTATTGCTCAGTAAAGATGGGAATAAAAGGTTAAATTCAAGCAGATTACAGTATTAGTTTCAGCCCATTTTTCTGAAATAGTATCGGTGTCGTTATTCGCAAACTTAACTTTTTTTAGTCTGATCGATGGGCGACCATATTTCACGAAAATCGCGCATTAGCTATTTCCCATTTTTCAGGCAAAAAAAGACCGCCAAATGGCGGTCTTTTTTCAAGTCATAAAGACTTATGCAGCCAACGCATCTTTTGCTTTTTGAGCAATCGCAGCAAACGCAACTGCGTCATGCATAGCGATGTCAGCAAGAACGCGACGGTCAATGATTACTTGAGCTTTTTTCAAGCCAGAAATCATGCGGCTGTATGACAAACCGTTTTGACGTGCACCAGCATTGATACGTGCAATCCACAAAGCGCGGAATTGACGTTTCTTCTGACGACGGTCACGGTATGCATAGTAGTAAGAATTCATTACTTGTTCTTTTGCAGTACGGAACAAGATATGTTTTGCACCATAGTAACCTTTAGCAAGTTTCAATACACGTTTACGACGTTTGCGTGATACAACGCCACCCTTAACACGAGCCATTTATATTCTCCTCCAAATAATTCTTAATAATATTGAGTAAATGCTTTAGACTTATTTAAGACCTGAAAGCATTGCTTTAATACGTTTGAAATCTCCTGAGTGCACCATAGCGGCTTTGCGAAGATGACGACGTTGTTTTTTAGTTTTACCGTGGAAACGGTGTGATGTGAAGGCGCGGAAGCGTTTCAATCCACCAGAACCTGTACGTTTGAAACGTTTAGCTGATGCACGGTGTGTTTTTTGTTTTGGCATTTTAAAAATTCTCCTCTTAAAATAGTTTAAAATTGACAATTATTTTTTGTCAGAAATTGGTGCAAGCTGCATGAACATTTGGCGTCCATCCATCTTAGCTCTTTGCTCAATAATAGCAATGTCTTGCGTTCTTTCTGCAAATTCCGCCAATACCTTTGCTCCAATTTCTTTGTGAGTAATCATACGACCTCTAAAGCGAATAGAGACCTTGACCTTATTTCCTTTTTCAAGGAATTTACGGCCGTTACGAAGTTTAGTCTCAAAGTCACCTTTATCGATAACTGGGCTAAGACGAACCTCTTTCACAGTCACAACGCTTTGTTTTTTACGTTGTTCCTTACGTTTCTTTTGATACTCAAATTTGAACTTTCCATAGTCCATAATTTTTGCAACAGGTGGCGTAGCTTGTGGTTGAATTAAAACCAAATCCACATTAGCATCATCAGCAATTGCTTGAGCTTCTGATAATGGTTTAATTCCTAACTGTTCACCATCAAGACCAACGAGACGAACTTCGCGAACGCGGATTTCATCGTTAATGAATAGATCTTTCTTAGCTATGATCTTCACCTCTTTATTTTTTTAGAGAAAAACGAAACGGACTTGAGAAACAAGCCCGCACACACGTAATATTCCATAAGGAATGTTTGACATGTTGGGCCAGACAACCGTAGTCGCAAGGCGAGAAGTTCTCACTTCTGCTTTTCTCATTGTTTTAAATTATAGCACGAATGTTAAGCCATGTCAATCATTTTCTCTGCTTTTTCTTGAATAAATGCGACAACACCATCAATGTCAACACCTGTCGTGTCAAATGTAATGGCATCAGAAGCTGGTTTCAAAGGAGAAACCTCACGATGACTGTCCTTATAATCCCGCTCTGCAATCTCTTTTTTCAAAGTTTCAAAATCGGTCGCAATTCCTCGCTCTTGATTTTCTTTGAAACGACGTTGAGCACGTTCTTCCACTGACGCAATTAAAAAGATTTTCAATTCTGCATCAGGCAAGACAACTGTCCCAATATCACGACCATCCATAATAATGGCGCCGTCTTTGGCAATACGACGCTGCTGCTCAACTAATTCTTCACGAATTTCTGGAATAGCTGCAATATGTGACACATTAGCCGTCACATCATTGTCACGAATGGCATGTGTGACTTCTGTCTGACCAACAAAAACGGTTTGGCTACCATCTTTGGCACGTCCAAAAGAGATCGGATTGTCAGACAAGGCTTTTAAAATGCCCTGCACATCATCTATTTGAAGATTGTTTTTCAAAGCGAGATAAGTAGCTGAACGGTACATAGCCCCAGTATCTAGATAAGTATAGCCAAGATTATGTGCTAAAATCTTGGCTACTGTACTCTTTCCACTTGAAGCAGGACCATCAATCGCAATTCTAATTGATTTCATATTCCTCTGTCTTTCTTAGTTAACGTTAACGACATCACCTGGGTTAGCATACCAGTAACCTGATGTCATGTGACTTGGATTGAGTTGGTAAAGCGTGTCGACTGAAATACCAGCACGTGCGGCAATAGATGCAGCTCCTTCACCTGGCAATACGGTAATAGTCCCACCGTTGCTAGACGTATCTGTACTTGATGAAGAAGGCGTTGTATCTGTACTTTGGCTAGTCGCTGGTGTTTCTTCTGTGCTCTCAGCTGGCGCCTCTGAGGTCGAATCACTTTCTGAAGGTGTTTCCTCAGAAGTTGTTTCTGATGTTTCAGTGCTTGATGACGTGCTGACACTGCTGCTTGTAGAAGCCCCGTAAAAATTAGAGGTTTCAGATACCTTGTCACCACTTCGATTTGAAGTGTAAAAGACAACAAATAAAATAGCCACAATGATCACAAAGAACACACTAAGCAAACCGGTCAACAAAGGTGTGCTCACTACTGAGCCCTTTGTTTTACGATTAGCAGATTGGTCTTTATCCTCTACGACTTTTTCTTCCCATGGTTGTTTTGTCATAATGTCCCCTTGTTAAATCAATCAATTCATATTACAATAATACTATGAAAGTACAAATAATACCAAAACAATGTATCGCCTGCGGATTATGTCAGACCTATTCTTCGGTATTTGACTACCACGACGATGGCATTGTTAAGTTTACTGATTCTGATAGCTTAGAAAAAGTTATTCCTAGCACAGATGTTGATACCATAACAGCCGTTAAAAACTGCCCGACAAAAGCTCTTACTATTTCGTAGGAGCTTTTGTCTCATTATGGTAAGCTTCAAAATAATCCAACTTAATCAAATTATCTGTTAAAACGACCTCGCCAGCAAACTCTGGACGTAACACTAAAGCATCTAAGAAGTATTTTTTCGGCCATTTTCGCATATAAAAGATACGATCGGGTTGGTTTTTGATTTTCATCACAATACCAGATTTATTAACCTCAATCGTTTGAATTTGCGCTATCGCTACTCTTGAACGTCTAAATGGATTTAAGGCCACAATTCTTAATTTTCCATCATCTTCAATGATGAAATAGCGGTGAAAACCTAGCCCAACTAGAATCACAAAAGTCGCAAACAATACAAAGAAATGGTTGGGTATTTTAGTTCGTTCAAATAACAATGAGAATGCAATAAACATCGGCGCAAGAGCAATTGACCAATACGTAATCAGCCATGATAATTCAGGTTGCCAATGGTATCGCATCTTTCCAAAGATTTTAATCACAATGTTCCTCCACCGTTTGATTTTATCAACTAATGCTTATGCAACGCTTAAATGAGCTTATTTTCGGACAATCCCAATAATCACATCAACTGCTTTTTCCATTGTTTGAAGACTGACGAATTCAAAACGACCATGCATGTTTTCACCACCAGCAAACAAGTTTGGTGTTGGAATGCCCATAAATGAAATTTTTGAACCGTCTGTTCCACCACGAATTGGCTCAATAACAGGTTTGATGTTCAAATCTTCCATGACCTCTTTGGCTAATTCAATTGGTGTCATATCCTTTTCAATGACTTTTTTCATGTTGTAATATTGGTCATTCAAATGAACAAAAACACATTCTTTGCTGAGGGCTTTATTCATCTTGTCCGCAATCTCTTGTACGAGAGCCTTACGCCCTTTAAAAGAAGCATCTTCAAAATCGCGGATAATATAGGAACTATGCGCTTCATCAACTGTTCCTTCCATTCCGTGAAGATGGAAGAAGCCTTCATATCCTTCCGTATTTTCAGGACGGTCAGCTTCTGGCAATTGATTATGGAAATCAATAGCTAATTGCAAAGCATTAATCATTTGGTTTTTAGCCGTTCCTGGGTGAACATTACGCCCTTTAAAATCAACTTCTAAAGCTGCTGCGCTAAAGGTTTCGTATTGCAATTCACCAAGTGGACCACCATCAACGGTGTAGGCAAAATCCACATCAAAATCATCCACATCAAAATGATTAGCACCAACACCGATTTCTTCATCTGGACCAAAACCAACACGAATTTCCCCGTGTTTGATTTCAGGATGAGCCACCAAATACTCAATTGCTGTCATAATTTCAGCAATCCCTGATTTGTCATCAGAGCCTAGCAAAGTTGTCCCATCAGTTGTCACCAAGGTTTGACCAAGGTAGTTATTAAGATTTGGAAATTCTGCTGGGTCTAGTGTGTAACCTGATTGGCCAAGTTCAATAGATCCACCAACATAGTTATCAATCACTTGCGGGTTAACCCCTTCAGCATTGAAATCAGCCGTATCCATATGTGCAATAAACCCAATTTTACGGGTTTTAGTCGCATCATTGGCAGGCAATGTTCCAACCAAGTAGCCATTAGGCAAATAATGCACATCTTGCAAACCAACAGCTTCCATTTCAGGTTTTAGCACGTTCAAAGCAAAATCCACTTGGGATTGCGTTGACGGCACTGTTGTGCTGTTCGGATTACTACGCGTATTGACTTTAACATACGTTAAAAAACGTTTTAATAAATTCTCGTAAGACATCTTTCACCTCTAATTTT
>NZ_DEQF01000003.1:0-73801 GCF_002360305.1 Streptococcus sp. UBA3373
AACTTTTTGGGGTCAGTACATTGGCATCTTCTTTTTTGATGCACACAAAAACACCCAAGCGCCTTTAGCTTGGGTGTTAGCAGGTTAATTTTTTTGAACTCTTTGAACGATGACGCCAAGGATAAATCCAACGACGGAAAAGCTAATCCAACCCATTGAGAATTGACCAAGTGGGACAACGCTGGTAAAGAAGTATACCACTCCGTTTGGTAGGTTAAACAAACCAGTCATGGCTGAAAGGGTAGATAAGGCATCGTAAAGAGCAGGAATCATGGTGAATGCGATTGTCAAGCGATAGACAATCGGGCTATTTTGGAAGAATTTAGAGCAAAGCATCAAGAGAACGATAGCGATTGTTAATGGGTAAAGAAGGTAAAGCACAGGGAGTGACCATTTGATGAGTTCAGATAAGCCACCGAAGTAAAAGACTAAAGCAATCAAGGTAAAGATGGTTGCCCAGCTAACGTGCGATACTTTTGGTTGCAATTTATGGAAGTACTCCGCACAAGCTGTGATAAGTCCTGTTGCTGTTGTCAAACAAGCTAGGAAAATAGCCAAGGCTAATACCACTTGTCCGATGTTACCAAGGTAAAAATGCGCTGACTGACTAAGAACATTTCCACCGTCAACAGGGGCACCGTTAAGCATGAATTGACCATCAGTAAAGCTAAAAAGGCTTTGTGATGTTGCTCCGATGCGTGCCACAAAGATGTAGATAAGTGCCAAAAGAACAGTAGCAATGATACCTGATTTGAAGGTTAGTCCAGCGACTTCAGATTGAGTCTTAGCACCGTGTTGCTTGCTGGCATCAATAACGATAATGGCAAAGGCTAGTGAAGCAAGGGCGTCCATGGTACCGTAACCTTGGATAAGTCCAGCGACAAATGGCACATCTTTGAAAGCGTTGCTGATGTCATTAGCTGCATTGTGAGCTACTCCAATATCACCAGCTGGTTTGATAAAGGAAGCCACCACCAAAACAGCAATGATAATCAAAAGAGCAGGCGTCAAATATTTCCCAATACGGTCTGCGATTTTGCTTGGTCTGATCGCCAAGAGGTAAGATAAACCAAAGAAGAGCAAACCATAAACGATTTTGGCAATGAGATTGTCACCAAAGATGGGTTGGATACCAACTGAGAATGATGTTGCCCCCGTTCTTGGAATAGCAAAGAAGGGACCAATTGAAAGGTAAAGGGCAATTGAAAAGAGCAGGGCATAGCGTTTTGAAACAGGTCGAACGAAGTCCTCCACGTCACTCGCCCCAGAGCGTGCAACAGCCACCACACCCAGCAATGGCAAAGTAACTCCAGTCAAGCAAAAGCCGATAATGGCAAGCGCCAAATTGCTTCCAGAGTAAATCCCTAAAAAGGCTGGGTAAATCAAGTTAGCTGCCCCAAAAAACAGAGCAAATAACATAAATCCTATGATGACATAGATATTTTTAAAGGTTTTCATAATCTCCTCCTCGTTAAGAGATATATTAAAGTTGAGACAATTATAATTTAGAGAAATGTCTGACAATTATTATATCGAACGGATTCTTAACCGTCAATAGTCGTGAATTGGCAATTGCAAAATGGGGTATGAGGGGCAAGCATCGTTTGACGAAGCCCTTGTTTTATATTATGATAAGAAAGTTATTTCGTTATGAAGGGAGTTTCTATGAGACATTTTATCAGTGTTTGGAATAGGACCAGTTTAATCAAACGCATTGTCATCGGGGTGGTGCTTGGTTTGCTTTTGGGAATGCTGATTCCTAAGGTGAGTGTCATCGGTCTGTTGGGAGATTTATTTGTTGGTGGTTTGAAAGCTATTGCGCCTTTGCTTGTTTTTGCTTTGGTGGCAAATGCCTTGTCACAACACGAAAGAGGTAAGCGAACCAATATGTCCACCGTTATCGGACTTTATCTGATTGGGACCTTGGCGGCAGCCCTTGTGGCCGTTATGGTCAACTACCTTTTCCCGCTAACTTTGACTTTAGACGGCGTGAGCGATAGCAATTTATCGGCACCAGAAGGGATTGCACAGGTCTTTAAGGACTTGTTGCTCAAGATTGTGGATAACCCTGTGAATGCTGTGGCTTCTGCCAATTACATCGGGGTCTTGGCTTGGGCGGTCATTTTTGGTCTAGCCTTGCGAAATGTCAGCCCACAAACCAAAGAATTGCTTCAAACAACGGCAGAAGTGACGTCACAAGTGGTGCGTTGGATTATCAATTTAGCGCCGTTTGGTATTCTAGGTTTGGTGTTTAAAACCGTTTCTGACAATGGGGTTGGGATTTTGGCCAATTATGGGATGTTGATTGTGACCTTAGTTGGTACCATGCTTTTTGTTGCCTTGGTGGTCAATCCGCTCATCGCCTTTATCATGATTCGTGAAAATCCTTATCCGCTGGTCTTTTGTTGCCTGCGTGAATCGGGCTTGACTGCCTTTTTCACGAGAAGTTCAGCTGCCAACATTCCTGTCAATATGAAACTGTGTGAGGACTTGGGCTTGGATGAGGACACTTATTCGGTTTCTATTCCGCTGGGAGCAACGATTAACATGGCTGGTGCAGCGATTACCATCAATATTTTGACCTTGGCTGCTGTTAATACCTTGGGGATTCATGTTGATTTTCCAACTGCCTTTTTGCTCAGCGTGGTATCTGCCATTTCAGCTTGTGGGGCTTCAGGTGTTGCTGGCGGTTCTTTGTTGCTCATTCCCGTTGCTTGTAGCTTATTTGGCATTTCAAATGATATTGCCATGGAAGTTGTCGGCATTGGCTTTATCGTCGGTGTGGTACAAGATTCTTGCGAAACAGCTTTGAATTCATCAACCGACGTTTTATTTACCGCTGTGGCAGAAAAATCCGTTTGGGGCAAAGGAAAAGCCAACCAATAGAAAAAACGAACAATACTGTCTGAGATAGCTCTTATCTCAGGCTTTTTTTGTCTATTTGGCAAATGGCTAGCGCTTCTAAAATAAAATCTGCTTTAAAATAGCCCTAGTTTATGTTGAAATAAAGCAACATCAAAAAGGAGAAAAAAGACTATTTTGACAAATCATCTACTTGTTTTGCAATCAGATTTTGGTCTGGTTGACGGAGCCGTTGCGGCTATGGTTGGGGTAGCTTTGCAAGATGAAAATCCATAATTTAACGCACGAAATCACTCCTTACAATATTTTTGAAGCCTCTTACCGTTTGTTCCAAACGGTGGAATATTGGCCTGAAGGCACTACTTTTATCTCTGTTGTTGACCCTGGAGTTGGCTCAAAACGTAAAAGTGTGCTGGCTTTGACCGAAAACAATCAATACATCGTGACGCCTGACAACGGTACCTTGACGTACATCAAAACCCATGTGGGTATCAAGGCTATTCGTGAAATTTCAGAAGTCAAAAATAGACGCCAAAACACCGAGTATTCTTACACTTTCCACGGTCGTGATGTCTATGCCTATACAGATGCTAAATTAGCCAGCGGGCACATCACTTTTGAAGAAGTTGGACCAGAATTGCCCGTGGATGCTGTGCTCGAATTGCCTGTTGTTGAAACGGCGATTGGGGACAATTTTGTTCGTGGAGCTGTGGATATCTTAGATGTGCGTTTTGGGTCTTTGTGGACATCTATCAAACGTGAAGATTTCTACACCTTAGAACCTGAATTTGGTGACCGCTTTGAAGTGACCATTTCCAACAACGATATGTTGGTTTATCAAAATCAAGTCACCTATGGCAAATCTTTTGCGGATGTTCGCATTGGTCAGCCAATTCTCTATATCAATTCTCTTTACCGTGTTGGTTTAGCCATTAACCAAGGTTCTTTTGCCAAAGCTTATAATGTCGGTGTGGGTTCAAACTGGCATATCGAAATTAAAAAATTAGGAGGGTAGTTCATGACAAATCAATCAATCAAAACCGTTGTTGCGACAGGAATTGGGGCTGCTTTGTTTATCATCATCGGGACTTTAGTCAACATCCCAACGCCAATTCCAAACACGAATATCCAGCTGCAGTATGCTGTGATTGCCCTCTTTGCGATTATTTATGGTCCAACGGTTGGCTTTTTCTCAGCCTTTATCGGACACGCCCTAAAAGACGCCCTTCAATACGGTTCTCCGTGGTGGACTTGGGCTTTAGTTAGTGGCTTGATTGGACTAGCTATTGGTTTGTTGTCAAAACGCATCAATATTGAAAAAAATCCCTTAACTGCTAAGGATTACGTTTTGTTTAATGTGGTGCAAATTCTTGCGAATGTCGTGGGCTGGGGGATTATCGCACCTTATGGTGACATTTTGATTTACAGCGAACCAGCCAATAAAGTCTTTGCACAAGGATTTTTATCTGCTTTTATCAATAGTTTGACGATTGCTATCGGTGGTTCTTTACTGCTTGCTGTCTATTCACGTACACGGACACAATCAGGCAGTTTGACCAAAGACTAGACGGTCTGACAAGCTATTTTAGCTAACGAAGGAGTGGGGTGCACATTGATGGGTAAAATCATGACAACATCCCACTTTTATTATTTTTTAGGAGAATCATATGAAGCCCTTTATACAATTTAAGGATTTCACGTTTAAATACGATGTTCAAGCGGAGCCAACGTTAAAGGCCATTGACTTGACGATTGAAAAAGGTCAAAAGGTCTTGATTGTAGGTGCTTCAGGGTCAGGCAAATCCACTATTGGTCATTGTTTAAATGGCATTATCCCAAACATTCACCAAGGGGAAAAAATAGGTCAGCTACTTATTGATGGTCAGGATGTTTTTGACCAATCGGTTTATGATAAATCCCGCTTGGTTTCCACTGTGTTGCAGGATCCAGATGGGCAATTTATCGGTTTAACTGTGGCGGAGGACTTGGCTTTTTCACTGGAAAATGACTGTGTGCCTTTGCCAGAAATGCAGTCCAAGGTTCAATCTTGGGCGGAGCGCTTGGATTTGACGGCCTTTTTGCAGCATCGTCCACAAGATTTGTCAGGTGGGCAAAAGCAGCGCGTGAGTTTGGCTGGGGTCTTGATTGACGAAAGTCCGATTTTGCTATTTGACGAACCTTTGGCTAACCTTGACCCCAAGTCTGGTTAGGAAACCATTGATTTGATTGACCGCATTCACAAGGAAGAAGAAGCGACGACTATTATTATCGAGCATCGCTTGGAGGACGTGCTTTACCGACCTGTGGATAAGATTGTCTTGGTCAATGACGGACACATTCTTTTTGACGGCGATCCAGACAGCCTTTTAAAAACGGATTTGCTGATGGAAAATGGGATCCGCGAACCGCTTTACATCACGGCTTTGAAAGATTTGGGTGTGGATATTGAAGCCATGGACAATTTATCACGCATTGCAGATCTCAAACTTCCCCAAATCACCTTGGAGTCGCACGGATTTGCTGACAAGCAGCCAACGAAAGCACCGCTGCTCAGTGTGCAAAACCTAACCTTTGCCTACCAAAAAGACCAGCCAGTGCTAAAAGGAATGATCCTAGATGTCCACAAGGGGGAACGCATTGCCATTGTCGGCAAGAACGGTTCAGGCAAATCAACCCTTGCCAAAGCCATCTGCCAATTTATCACACCAGATGGGGATATTTTCTACCAAGGCCAATCCGTCATGTCTGATTCCATCAAGGAACGTGCTGAAAAGATTGGTTATGTCTTGCAAAATCCCAATCAAATGATTAGCCAAACCATGGTCTTTGACGAAGTAGCACTAGGCCTTAGCCTACGTGGGATTGACGAGGCTAGTGTGGAGCAGCGTGTCCTTGACACCTTGAAAATCTGTGGCTTATTTCCTTTTCGAAAATGGCCTATCTCAGCCTTGTCTTTTGGGCAAAAGAAACGCGTCACCATCGCTTCGGTCCTTGTGATGAATCCAGAAATTCTCTTGCTGGATGAACCAACAGCAGGGCAAGACAAGAAGAATTATACTGAGATTATGACCTTCTTGGACGAATTGAGCCAAGCAGGGCATACGATTATGATGATAACGCATGATATGCAACTGATGCTGGAACATTCAGACCGCAGTGTGGTGATTAGTGATGGGCAGATTATTGCAGATTGTTCCCCAGTCGCCTTATTTAGTCAACCGTCTATTTTAAAACAAGCCAATCTTAAAAAGACCAGCTTATTTAAGCTGGCTGAGGTTTTGGGTGTGGACCCCATTGATTTGACGCATTATTACATTGAACAACAAGGAGGCAATCCGCTATGACAAATCGCCTGATTGGTTTTCAAAGTGGTCGTGGTTTTCTCTACTCCCTGTCAGGTGCCAGCAAACTCATTTTCTTTATTTTGGTTTCTGTTGCCTGCATGACCACTTACGACACCCGTTTGATTTTGGCTATCGGTATTTTTTCGGTTTTACTATTTAAAATGGCGGGCATTCGTTGGCACCAAGTGTCCTTTGTCATCACCTTTGTTGCTGTTTTTGCCTTGTTAAATGTTTTGATGGTTTACCTGTTTGCCCCAGATTACGGGGAAATGATTTACGGTAGCAAGATCATTTTATGGCAAGGCATCGGGCGGTTTAACCTCACGGCTCAGGAACTTTTTTACCTGTTTAATTTGGCCTTGAAGTATTTTTGTACCGTACCGCTGGCCATCTTGTTCTTGATGACCACTCACCCCAGCCAATTTGCCTCTAGTCTTAATCAGATTGGGATGCCTTATAAAATTGCTTACGCGATTAGCTTGACTTTGCGTTATATTCCTGATGTGCAGGAAGAATTTTACATGATTCGTATGTCACAAGAAGCGCGTGGCTTGGAATTGTCTTCGAAAGAATCACTAGTTAAGCGCATAAAAGGCAACCTGCAAATCGTCATTCCCATTATCTTTAGTTCCCTAGAACGCATTGACACGGTATCGACAGCTATGGCGCTGCGCCGTTTTGGGAAAAATAAAAAACGCACTTGGTACACTTACAAGCAATTAACCAGAGATGATTTTCTAACCATTCTCTTGGCGCTCGTGATTGTTGGAGTGAGCCTTTGGCTCTTTCATCTCAACGGTGGCCGTTTTTACAATCCATGGCACTAAAAAGAATCTTATCATCATGCCCTTTTGGGACTGGTGATAAGATTCTTTTTTATTTCAAATACCCTAAATAATCGAATTTTTCAAAGGTGTTGTCACTAGCGATGGCAACCACTTTGGTATTAGGCTCAAAGACCTCACTAGGATTGATATCGGTATCAAGCGTGGTCAGATTTTTTCGGCGAATACCAATCAAGTTCAAGGCGTATTTGTTGCGTAAATCTAGTTGAATCAGACTTTTACCCACCCAAGAATCTGGAATGGAAAATTCAATCATAGACACCGTATCTTCCAAATGCACGATGTTATCAATGCGGTGGCGGAGCATATTTGAGGAAACGGTTTTTCCCGAATCACGCTCAGGAGTGATGACCTTGGTTGCTCCGATGCCATAAAGCACTTCTTCGTAAGTGGCATTTTTGGCCTTGGCTAAGATGGTTTTGACCCCTAATTTCTTACAATGCATGATGGCTAGGACAGAAGATTCTAAACTAGTTCCTGTCGCAATCACCACCTTGTCACATTGGGCGATGCCCACCGCTTTTAAAAATTCAATATCGGTGATGTCACCAACAGCGGCTTTGCTGACAAATTCTGCCACGTCTTGGACGCTGTTTTCCTTGCAATCCACGGCGATGACGTCTTGTTCAAATTTGCTGAGTTCTTCAGCGACTGTGCGACCAAAAATCCCTAAACCAAGGACACCAATAATTTTTTTCGTCATAGTTTTTCCTTCTATCCCATATTTATCGTTGTTTGTGCGTAATGAATATCTTTTCTCTTACGTTGCAAGAGGCTCAACAGAACCGTGATGGGACCGACACGCCCCACAAACATTAGCACCATGATGACAATGCGTCCCCCAGTTGACAATTGCGGGGTTAAATCCATTGACACCCCCACTGTCGCAATAGCAGAAATAGCTTCAAACAGTAGGGCTAAAGGATTGTGATGAGGTTCAAAGAGCAAGAGTGCCATGTAACCTACCGTCAAAATGGTGAAAAAGAAAATCAAGATGGTAAAGGTCTGTTTGATGACCTTGTTGGCAATGACGCGATTGCGGAAGGTCACTTCAGTTTGCCCTGTTAATTCTGCCTTAAAGAGCAAGAACGTAATAGCAGCTGCAGTGACCTTGACCCCACCAGCCGTACCGCCAGGAGCACCACCGATAATCATTTGAAGCATATACAAGACATTGGTAATAGGATGCGTATCGACATAAGAAATGGTTGAAAAACCAGCCGTTCTCATAGTAACGGATTGGAAGAAAGATACCATCCATTGTTGGAAAATATTGTAATGCCCGATGGTCTTTGGGTTTTTGTATTCCATGAGCCAGCTCAAGACGGTACCCAGTAGCAAAACAATCCCTGTTGTTGCTAAAACCAGCCGTGTTTGATTGCTCAAAGAACGTGAAAAAGTCGTGAAACGATAAGGCTTGTCAGTCAAAAAGCGTTTGACGGCATCTCTCAAATCCAGCAAAACCGCAAACCCAATCCCACCTGAGAAAATCAAAATAGCAAGGACTATATTGATCAAAGGGTTGAGAACAAAAGGTCTTAGACTAGCATCACCGAGGTTGTCAAAACCGGCATTACAAAAGGCGGAAACTGATAAAAAGATGGCATTGAAGATCCCATGCCCCACCCCAAAACGAGGAATGAAGTCAAATAGCAAGACCACCGCCATTGCCAACTCAAACACTAAGGTTAATTTATAAGCGCTAAACAAATATTGCCGCAAGTTATTGCTGTTGTCATAGTTCAGTGCAGATTGCAGCAAATGCTGCTCAGACAAATTCATGCGACGGCGCATGAGGTAAAGACTGACAGAAATTAAGGTCACCAAGCCTAAACCACCAATTTGCATGAGCAATATTACAATCACTTGCCCTAAACCATTATAAACAGAGGCTACGGGAAAGACCGATAGCCCTGTCACGCAAACCATGGATACAACATTGAATAAATGGTCAAGATAGGTCGTTGCAGGTGCGTCTGGATAATGCGTGATAGGCATAGAGAGCAAAAGGCTCCCGATAATAATAACAATAATAAAACTAAACGTTAACCGTTGTATGCTTGTTAAGGATTTAAAAAACGTAATCACCATTCATCTCCTTTTTAGAGTGGCTTTTTATTGGGCATTCCTGGCTTACGTGGGTACTTGTTTGGGGTTTCTTTTTTCTTTTCCAAAACGGTCATCTGACGAGGGTCACCATTTGGTAGGGTGTAGTGTTTGTTTTCGATAACCTTGGCAAAGAGCAGCTTCATAGCATTTTGAGCATCTGCCAATTCTTCCTCAGCAGCTGAGGCTTTCAAGGCAACCAATCGTCCCCCTACTTTTAAGAAAGGAATGGTCAATTCAGTCAAAACTTGCAAACGTGCAACAGCGCGTGCGGTTACGATATCGTAAGTGGCACGAAAGGTCTTGTCTTGTCCAAAATCTTCAGCGCGCCCATGGTAGAAATGCACGCCATCCAACTCCAAGGCTTCTGCCAAGAGATTGAGAAATTGAATGCGTTTGTTGAGCGAATCAATAATAGTGACATCAATCTCAGGACACAAAATCTTGATTGGGATACTTGGAAAACCAGCCCCAGCCCCAATATCTAAGAGGCGGATAGCTTGATTGGTAATATTACCCTGCAAAACAGGAGCCACGGAATCATAAAAATGCTTGAGGTAAACATCCTCTTTTTCAGTAATTGCTGTCAAATTGATTTTTTGATTCCACTCCACAAGCAAGTGAAAATAAGTTTCAAATTGCTGCTTTTGCTTATCACTCAAATCAAAGCCTTGCTGGCTCAATTGCTGGTAAAATTCTTCTGGTGTCATCTTTATCTTGTCGGAAAAAAGCCCGACTTTCCTTTCCTAGTAATTCTAAACAGTTCTTATTTTACCACAAATACGACTTGATAACAGGCTGAAAATGTCATTGCCTAAAAAGCCTTCTATTTCGTCACTTATCATTTTGAAAATGGTTTTAAAATTGGTATAATATGCCTAGTTAAAAGACATTGGAAATGTCTGATTATTGTTGTTAATATGCGTCCATTTGGATGCCTGACTGTTAAGGGAGAATGATATGGCTTTGATCATAGTTGTTGTAATTATCGTCTTAATTCTTTGGGGCATTGCCCTTTATAATGGCTTGGTTAGAAGCCGTATGCAAACCAAAGAATCTTGGAGTCAAATTGACGTGCAGTTGAAACGCCGAAATGACTTGATTCCTAATCTCATTGAAACGGTTAAGGGTTATGCTGCTTACGAGGAAAAAACCTTTGCTAAAATCACAGAATTGCGTCAACAAGTGGCAGATGCCAAAACACCAGCCGAAGCCATGCACGCTTCAAATGCCTTGACAAATCAATTGTCAAACCTCATTGCTGTGGCAGAAAACTACCCTGATTTGAAAGCCAACAACAGCTTTATCAAGCTCCAAGACGAGTTGACCAATACTGAAAATAAAATCGCTTATTCACGCCAGTTGTTTAACACCACAACGGCAAATTATAACGTGAAATTAGAAACCTTCCCAAGCAATCTTATTGCAGGAATGTTTGGGTTTAAACCAAGCCAATTTTTGGAAACACCTGAAGAAGAGAAAGATATTCCAAAAGTAACCTTTGATTTTTAAATCTGACGTCACAGAGAAAGGAATACAAAAAGCCTCATGTGAAGGCTTTTAACAAAATATGCTATATAATCAAATTTCCAGTAATAAAAGACGAACCGTTGTCTTGCTTATTGTGTTTTTCATGCTATTAGCGGCAATTGGTGCGGCGGTTGGTTACCTTTGGTTGGGAGATATGACTTTTGGGGTAGTCATTGCCGTGATTATCGGTGCTATTTATGCCATGAGCATGATTTTCCAATCCACCAATGTTGTCATGTCAATGAACCATGCGCGTGAGGTGACCGAGCAAGAAGCTCCGCAACTTTATCACATTGTTGAAGATATGGCGATGGTGGCGCAAATTCCTATGCCTCGTGTCTTTATCATCGAGGACCAATCGCTTAATGCCTTTGCAACAGGTTCTAGCCCTGAAAATGCAGCCGTTGCGGCTACGACAGGCCTCTTAGCCGTGATGAACCGTGAAGAATTAGAAGGAGTCATTGGGCATGAGGTGAGCCACATTCGCAATTATGATATCCGTATTTCCACCATTGCCGTGGCTTTAGCGAGTGCCATTACCTTGCTATCTAGCCTTGGTAGTCGGATGATTTGGTTTGGCGGTGGGCGTCGTCGTTCAGATGACCGTGACAATGGCACAGGGCTTTTGGTTTTTCTCTTTTCCATTTTGTCTTTAATCCTAGCTCCTTTGGCAGCGACCTTGGTTCAATTGGCTATTTCAAGGCAGCGTGAGTATTTGGCAGATGCTAGCTCGGTAGAATTAACCCGCAACCCACAAGGCATGATTAATGCCCTTCAAAAATTGCAACAATCTGCTCCAATGCAGCAACCTGTTGATGCAGCCAGCGCAGCATTGTACATCAATGACCCTATCAAGAAGGAAGAACGCTTGACCTCATTGTTTAGCACGCACCCATCTATTTCCGACCGCATCGAGCGCTTACGTCAGATGTGAGAATAAGGCATATCTGTGGTATAATGGTGTAAGGGAGGTTTTTAGGCTATCTCCCCGATACGACAAATAGAGGTTTTAAAGATATGTTTTCAATTTTAGAAATAAAGAAAAATAGTGACGGTATTGCTTTTGACCGTTCCTTAGATATTAAAGAAAAACTTCAAGCGCGTGACGAGGACATTTTAGATGTCAAAGACGTTCGTGCGACTGGTCATCTTTCTTACGATGACGGCTTGTATTTGCTCCAATACACGTTGGGCTATACGTTGACCTTGCCGTCTAGTCGTTCGATGCAGCCTGTTGAGTTTCATCAAGAAGAACTCGTTTCAGAGATTTTCGTTGAAGCATCAGACCTTGCGGACAAGGAAGAATTAGTCAGAGAAAATTTAGCCATGGTTATCGAAGATGGTTTTATCGATTTAGAAGAAAGCGTCATTGATAACATTTTGCTAGGTATTCCGATGCAAGTTTTGAGTGAAGAAGAGCAAGCTTCAGCAGAAATGCCATCAGGCAATCATTGGTCTGTTTTGACAGAAGAGCAATACGATGCTCTCCAAGACGAAAAGAAAAAGGCCAATAATCCTTTTGCCTCTTTAGGTGGCTTATTTGATGATGAGTAAATCACTTCATAAAAACGTAAGGGACGATGAAAAAGCTTCAGGAGAGGCTTTTTTGTCTGGTCGTTTTCAAATAACTTTTTAATAATATGAGATTATTTGAGAATTGTCTTGAAATTTCATAATCACTTTGATATACTTTTAAAGCTGTGCAACATGACTTATTTTTAGGGATTAGAGATAAGTGTTGCTGGAAAAAGTGAAAAAGAAAAAATAATAATAAATGGTAGGTTGGACACATGAGTAAAAAAATTTTAATCATTGAAGATGAAAAAAATCTAGCACGGTTTGTGTCTTTGGAATTACAACACGAAGGGTATTCGGTTGTTGCAGAAGAAAATGGTCGTCAAGGGTTGCAATTGGCTTTGAACGAAGACTTTGACCTTGTTTTGTTGGATTTGATGCTTCCAGATATGGACGGTTATGAAATCACACGCCGTCTTCGCTTGGAAAAAGAATACTTATCCATCATTATGATGACGGCTCGTCATTCAACAATGGATATCGTGGCTGGTTTGGACCGCGGTGCAGATGATTACATTGTAAAACCATTTGCAATTGAAGAATTGCTTGCTCGTATTCGTGCGGTTTTCCGTCGTCAAGATGCAGAGTACAAAGCCCTAAAAGAAGGTCAAAATAAAGAAGATGCTGTGGGCTTAAAACTAAACCCGCAAAACCGTTCAGTTATTCGAGGCCAAGAAGATATTCCATTGACCAAACGCGAATACGATTTGTTGTCAATTCTTTTGTCTAATACAAACCGTGTATTGACACGTAAAGAATTGTTGTCTAATGTTTGGAAGTACGACAAAGACGTTGAAACCAACGTTGTGGATGTTTACATTCGCTACCTTCGTGGAAAATTAGATATCCCAGGTAAGGATTCTTACATCCAAACTGTTCGAGGCATGGGTTATATTATTCGAGAAAATTAATGAATCGTTTGAAAGAAAAGCTTTTAAATAAGCGACTATCGCGATCGTCGATATTGCCACTGCTTTTGATGATAACGGCTTTCAATATTGTCCTTTATCAAGGATTTACGCAGCTTTTTTTGGCAAATGACCGTTATCAAATGAAAAAAGACCTCCGTTCAATGACAAAAGTCTTGTCTAAGGAATCTGAATTGACGACATCTGTCTTGGTATCCCTTTTTAATGCGGATCATTTGTCTAATGTAGATGGTGATGATCAAGACCAATCATCTGTTGTCCTTGAAAACGATGGTCTGTCTAAATATATTTCGAGTGAGCAGACGGTAGCTATTTTTGATGCGGACAAACACCTGCTGTTAACGACTGATTCGGATTCTAGTCAGTCAGAGGATCTGTTGGCCGAATCATCTAACTACCACAGAGTTGGGACGAGAGGGTATTATTTAACGACTAAGGTTGTATCCGAGAAAACCCATGGAACCATTGGTTACGTGATCGTTTTTCAAGACTTAAAACTGTATGAAAAAACGCGTCGTTATCTCTTGCTCTTCTTGATAGTGCTTGAAGTAGTTGCTCTTATTGTTATCTTATTGCTCTTTAAACGGATGACTAAGCCTTATTTGAAACCCTTGGAGGATCTTAAATCGTTGGCTGAAACCATTAGCAGTTCACCAGAAGAAACAGGTAATACCAAATGGAAGAATCCTTTGGAGCAGGAATTGGAATTGTTACAAAATGCCAATAATTATTTAGAAGTTGTGGCGGATTACACTAAACACCAATCGCAAGCCATCAGTGAAGTCAGCCATGAGCTTAGGACACCTGTTGCTATTATCAAGGGACACTTGGGCTTGCTTAAACGTTGGGGTAAAGAAGACTCAACGATTTTACAGGAGAGCTTGGACGTTGCCTATGATGAAACAGAAAAAATGTCCATGATGATCGATGAGATTTTGGATAGCATTCGTTTCCAAAATGAAGTTATTGAAAATAGGGATCAAAAGACTGATTTGAAAGCGTCTATTGAAAAACTATTGGAAAAAATCCGTGTCGTTTATCCAGATGTTTCCTTCAACGTTTCTCTTCCTGAGAACAAGAGCATTATGGCAAATATCTACCAGCATCATTTTGAACAGTTAATGCTCATTTTGATTGACAATGGGGTCAAGTACTCAACAAAAATCAAACGCATTCACATTACGTTGGAATTGTCAGACAAGCAACCTTTGCTTAAAATTCGAGATGAGGGAAATGGGATGGCGAAGGAAGAAATCAATTACATTTTCGAGCGCTTTTATCGTTCTGACACCTCGCAACCTGTTAGTGAAGTGGTGCAAGGGCTTGGCATTGGCTTAAATGTTCTCAAACAAATTGCCGAAGTTTACCGCTTAAAAGTGACAGTTAACAGTGTCATTGACGAGGGAACAGAGTTCAAGGTCTTGTTTCCTGAATGCCGCTAAGAGTTAGGTTTTAACCTAGCTCTTTTTGTCTGCCAAAGTTCTTGTTGATAGTAGCTCCCAAGGGTAATGCCTTTTATAATCTTCTATTTTATGGTAAAATAAAGTACTATATTACAATGGGTAGAATGGGGTGTGAGCATGCGTTGTCCAAAATGCAATTATCATAAATCGAGTGTTATTGATAGCCGTCAGGCTGAAGATGGCAATACCATAAGACGTCGTCGAGAATGTGAAAACTGTCATACGCGTTTTACAACTTTTGAACGCATCGAAGAGTTGCCTTTGTTGGTCATTAAAAAGGATGGAACGAGGGAACAATTTTCGCGTGAAAAGGTGCTAAATGGGATTTTCCAAAGTGCTCAAAAACGCCCAGTTTCTAGCGATGACCTCGAACAAGTGGTGTCGCGCATTGAAAAGAGCATTCGAAGCGATTATGATAGTGAGGTGCCAAGCACCGTCATCGGTAATTTGGTGATGGACGAGTTGGCAGAGCTAGATGAAATCACTTATGTCCGTTTTGCCTCAGTTTATAAGTCTTTCAAAGATGTCGATGAGATTGAGGAGTTGCTCCAACAAATCACTAATCGTGTTCGCAGCAAGAAAAAAAGAAGTGATAATGTAGATGAGACCGATTGAAGAGTTTTCGTATATCAAGAACAATAAGGTTGTCTTGGATTCAGATAGCCTAACGCAGCTCTATCTTCCTGTTATCGGTAATCAAGCGACAGCTCTTTATCATTATCTAAATGCCTTTTTTGATAATGGTGCTAAGCGTCATAAATTTAGTGAAATCCTCAATCACCTTCAGGTTAGCATGGGGGATTTGGAAGAAGCATTAGCTATTTTAACAGCGATTGATTTGCTGGTTTTGTACCAAACGCGTAACGGTTATGTGTTTAAATTAGTCCAGCCCTTGTCTCGCGAAGCTTTTTTGGGCAATCCCATTTACCGCCGTTTGTTAGAAAAAGAAATCGGTGAGGTTGCCGTGGCAGAATTGGATATGAGCCTTCCTCAGGATGCTAGGGACATTTCCAAAAACTTTTCGGATATTTTCTCTGCGGAAGCGCCAGCTATCAAGCGGCCAGTGTCTAAAAATCATTTTGATTTGGGGAGTTTCCAACGTTTAATGGCGCGTGATGGACTGCGTTTCAAGGACGAGCAATCAGATGTGTTGACCATTTACGGGATTGCAGATAAGCACCGTCTTAATTGGTTTGATACCTATCGTTTGGCTCAACAAACGGCTATCGGTGGTACTATTTCGCCTAAACGGATGCTGGTGCAATTGGAACAAAGCAAGGAAAATCCGGCTCCCGCTGGCGAAACCTTTAGTGCCAAAGAGCAGGTTATTCTCCGTGAAGCCAAGCAAGATAGTGCCAGCGATTTTCTGACTAAAATCAAATCGCCACGTCATGCGGTAGTCATTGCGAGTGAACGTCAACTCTTGGAAGAGTTGGCCAACATGGGCTTTTTGGATGAAGTGATTAACATCATGGTCTTGTACACTTTAAATAAAACGAAGTCAGCCAACCTCAACAAGGCTTATATCTTAAAATTGGCTAATGACTTTGCTTACCACAAGATTGCCACGGCCGAGGCGGCTATGTTGCAAATGCGGTCATTCTCACAACGACGCAAGGATCAAAAACAAACGGCCAAAGAAAGCAAGAAAAATATCCCTAAATGGGCTGAACAAGATTACAAACACGAGGCAACAGCTGAGGAAAAAGCCAAATTGGAAGCCCTCAAACGTAGCATGCTAGAAGATTAAAGGAAAGGAGCGAGCGATGGAAAAACTAGGAGATACTTTAGCAAAACAGCTTCACAACAAACGTCATGACTTGAATGCCTTGACGCAAAAGATTTTGATGGATACTGAAATTGTTGATTTTATTAGTTCTCATGGGCTCACACAAGAGCAAATCACACGCAGCTTGCCTAAATTTAATCAATTTATGGTGGAACGCGACAAGTTTCAACAAGGTGATGCTTCTTACGTTGCCAAGGGTTACAGGCCAGCCCTCAGCATGAATGAAGGCTATGCCGATGTGGTGTATTTGGAAACGCGTGAATTGGTTGAGGCCAAAAAGCAGCAAGATATCAAGAACCGTGTGACTTTGATGGGCTTGCCATCTAGCTTCAAGCAGATTTCAACGGATGACATTGATTTGGACGATCCCAATCGGATTGAGATTTACCATTATATCACCGAGTACATCAATCGTTTTGACATGACGACTCAAAAAGGTCTGTATGTTTTTGGGACGTTTGGGGTTGGTAAATCCTACTTGATGGCTTATTTGGCCAATCGTTTGTCTGCCAAGTACGGCAAATCAACAACCATGTTGCATTTTCCAACCTTTTGTGTTGGCATCAAGAGTGCGATCAATACAGGTACCGTCAAGGAAGAAATTGATCAGCTCAAAGCGGCAGAAATTTTGATTTTGGATGATATCGGGGCGGAACAATTTAGCCCGTGGATTCGTGACGATGTCTTGCAGGTGATCTTACAGTACCGCATGCAAGAAAATCTATTGACGTTTTTCACGTCTAACCTTGATTTTAAGGATTTAGAGGCTCATTTTGCTACATCACGCTCAGGTGATGAAACATGGCAAGCCAAACGAATTATGGAGCGGATTCGCTACCTTGCTAAAGAGATTCATTTACAAGGTGATAACAGACGTTGACAGCATAAATAACTCATAACGAAATGAACTAGAAAGGAAGGCTTGGCTAGGGTGTGTTTTGAAAAATGCCTCTAGCAAGAAGCAGGAAAGAAGAATTATGGCTTTACCTACCGTTGCTATTGTCGGTCGTCCAAATGTGGGCAAATCGACTTTGTTTAACCGTATTGCAGGTGAGCGTATTTCCATTGTGGAAGATGTCGAAGGCGTAACGCGTGACCGCATCTACACAACTGGAGAATGGCTGAACCGTAAGTTTTCATTGATTGATACAGGGGGAATTGACGACGTTGATGCCCCATTTATGGAGCAAATCAAGCACCAAGCTGATATCGCGATGAATGAGGCAGATGTGATTGTTTTTGTGGTTTCAGGAAAAGAAGGCGTTACAGACGCTGACGAATACGTTTCAAAAATCTTGTACCGCACTAACAAACCAGTAATTTTGGTGGTCAATAAAGTGGATAATCCTGAAATGCGTAGTGATATTTACGATTTCTATTCACTTGGTGTGGGTGATCCTTACCCAGTATCATCGGTTCACGGGATTGGAACAGGGGATGTTCTAGATGCGATTGTGGATAACCTCCCTGTTGAGGAAGAAGATGAAAATCCAGACATCATCAAGTTTAGTTTGATTGGACGCCCAAACGTTGGGAAATCAAGCCTTATCAATGCTATTCTTGGTGAAGAACGCGTGATTGCCAGCCCAATTGCAGGGACAACTCGTGACGCTATTGACACCAACTTTACAGATAGCGAAGGTCAAGAATATACCATGATTGACACTGCTGGTATGCGTAAATCTGGCAAAGTTTATGAAAACACAGAGAAATATTCTGTGATGCGTTCGATGCGTGCCATTGACCGCTCAGACATTGTGTTGATGGTTATTAATGCCGAAGAAGGTATTCGTGAGTATGACAAGCGTATTGCTGGTTTTGCTCATGAGGCTGGTAAGGGAATTATCATTGTGGTCAACAAGTGGGATACCATTGAAAAAAACAACCACACCGTGACGCGTTGGGAAGAGGATATTCGGGACCAATTCCAATTCTTATCTTATGCCCCTATTATCTTTGTTTCAGCAGCGACTAAGCAACGTTTGAATAAATTGCCTGAGATGATTAAAGCAATAAGTGCAAGCCAAAACAAACGCATTCCGTCAGCTGTGCTTAACGATGTGATTATGGATGCCATCGCGATCAACCCAACACCGACTGACAAGGGTAAACGTTTGAAAATTTTCTACGGTACCCAAGTTTCACTTAAACCACCGACATTTGTCATCTTTGTCAACGAAGAAGAGCTGATGCACTTCTCATATATGCGTTTCTTGGAAAATCAAATTCGTGCGGCCTTTGGTTTTGAAGGCACACCGATTCGTTTGATTGCTCGTAAACGCCAGTAATACCCTAATCTCTTGAGCAATTTGCTCGGGAGATCTTTTTGATTTCTGCTGCAAAAAAGGTATTTACTGGCTCAAAGGAAGTTTAATTTGATATAATTAAGAGATAAGAAAAAGGTGGGTGACTAACAGTGAGCAGAATGATTCCAGGTCGCATTCGTAATCAAGGTATTGAACTGTATGAAAAAGGTCTTGTGACCATTACCAGCACGCGTGATGGCGTAATCCAAGCCAGAATTGGGAAACATCACCTGCAATACGCCTTGGAAGATGACCAAACTCGATGTGATTGTGAACTTTTTGCCAAAAAAAGGTATTGCCAACATTTGGCTGCTTTGGAATATTTTTTAAAAAATAATCATCAAGGAAAAGAGTTGTCGATTAGCCTCAAAGACAAGCAAGAAAGTCAGGAAGAAGAGCAACGAAACACGTCTTTTGGCAGCATTTTTCTAGACCACTTGGAGATGAATAGCGATGACACGACCAAGTATCGCTTGTCGGCTTATGGTAACCAAAGTCCTTATTCTTCTAATTACTGGTGGACGCTTAAAATCAACCGCTTGCCTAGTGATAGGACCTATGTCATTCGCGATATCAAGTCCTTTTTAGCGCTTGTCAAAAAAGAAGGCCACTACCAAATCGGCAAGAATTATTTTGAGTCTTTATCTTTGATTCAATTTGATGAGGCCAGCCAAGAACTCATTCGGTTTTTGTGGCGGGTATTACCAGACAATGAAAAAGTGGACACGGACTACATTTTGCCAAATCATGGGCGGTATTTAGCCTTGACCAGCGGGCTTTTTGAAGAAGGCCTGTCCTTGCTAAACGACCTCTATCATTTTTCATTTGAGTACCATAAGCAACCCTATTCTGAGCTGGCTTTTCGTCAGTTGGATGGCAGCGAGGGGCTTATTCGCTTTCAAGTGGTGGTGCATCGTCAGTCTATCGAGTTGATTATTATGGAAGGTGATTTCCACATTTTTTTTGACAATGCTTTCTTGTTCACAAGAGGCACTGTCTATGCCTTGAATTTGAAACAGCAAAAAATGCTAACGGCTATCCGAAGCCTTCCGATTGAAGCGGATTTGGCCAAACATTTGTTCTTCAATTGGGAGGACCAAGACAAGCTGGCTTCTAGTTTGCTAGATTTCAAGGAATTAGGCAGTGTGGACGCACCAAAAAGCTTTGAAATCAAAGACTTCAGTCCTATTTTTAACCTGTCTTTAAATCATTATGATGAAGTGGAATTGCATCTGACTTTTGATTATGGCACGGTTCAAGTCAGCAGCAAGCAAGAACTGGAAAATTTGCCTTTTGCTAGTCATTTCAAACACGAGGAGCGTATTTTCAATGCCTTGAAAGCCAACGGCTTTTCAGCTGCTTTTGTGTCTTACCACGCACCTTTGACGCCTGAGGACCTGTATCCCTTCTTTACAAAGACCGTGACACAATTTCGAAAATTAGGGCAAGTCATTCTTTCAGACGACTTGAAAGCCTTGTACCATGTGGAAAATCCACGCGTTTCGGTTACAACTCAAAGTGGGTTGCTGGATATTTCGTTTGATTTTTCAACCATTGTTGAGGACCAAGTGGACGCCGCCTTGGAGGCTTTGACCAAAAATCAGCCTTATTTTATTGATTCGGCAGGGCGTTTGGTGGTTTTTGATGATGAGATTAAAAAAGTCAGCAAATCCTTGCAAGCATTGCGTGCCAAACCATTGAAAAATGGACATTTGCAGATGGATGCCGTGTCAACCTTCCAATTGGTCGATGTGTTGCAGGACAATGACCGCATCACCTTTTCAAAAGAATTTGAACAATTGGCCTATGATTTGACCCACCCAGAACAATTTGAGATGACCTTCCCACCTGTCAAGGCAGAATTGCACGCCTACCAAAAAACAGGGGTGCGGTGGTTGTCTATGCTGGACCATTATGGCTTTGGCGGTATTTTAGCGGATGACATGGGCCTTGGGAAAACCTTGCAGACCATTACCTTTCTTGCCAGTCGCCTAAAACCTGACATGCGGGTCTTGATTTTATCGCCGTCTAGCCTCATTTACAATTGGCTGGATGAATTCAAACGCTTTGCGCCTGAGATTGACGTGGTGGTGTCCTATGGCTTGAAATCTGTTCGTGATGACATTATTGCCCAAAATCACCAAGTGACCATCACCAGCTATTCGTCTTTCCGCCAAGATTTTGAGGAATACCAAAAGCATTCCTTTGATTACTTGATTTTGGACGAAGCGCAGGTCATGAAAAATACGCAAACCAAGATTGCGCATTACCTCAGACAATTTGACGTTGGGCATTGCTTTGCCCTTTCAGGAACGCCGATTGAAAATAAATTGCTGGAAATTTGGTCTATTTTCCAAATTGTCTTGCCAGGTTTATTGCCAGATAAAAAGACCTTTCTCAAAATGGACGCCAAAGAAGTGGCCCGTTTCATCAAGCCTTTTATCATGCGTCGTCGCAAGGAAGAAGTGCTTCCAGAATTGCCAGACCTGATTGAAATCAATTACCCTAATGAATTGGATGACAAGCAAAAAGCTATTTATCTCGCTCAATTGCGGCAAATGCAAGAAACACTTGTTGGGGCTAGTGATGAGGACATTAACCGTCACAAGATTGAAATCCTATCAGGGATTACGCGTCTGCGCCAAATCTGTGACACGCCAAGCTTGTTTATGGATTATAAGGGAAATAGTGGAAAGCTCGATAGCCTGCGTATTTTATTGGCACAAATCAAGGACAACGGTCACCGCGCTCTCGTCTTTTCACAGTTTAGAGGCATGTTGGATTTAGTTGAAGATGAAATGGCTGAGCTTGGCTTGACATCTTACAAGATTACAGGGTCAACCCCTGCGGATGCCCGTCAAGAAATGACGCGAGCCTTCAATAATGGCTCTAAGGATGCCGTTCTTATTTCCTTGAAAGCTGGAGGTGTCGGGCTTAATTTGACAGGAGCCGACACAGTGATTTTAGTAGATTTGTGGTGGAATCCTGCTGTTGAAATGCAAGCCATCAGCCGTGCGCACCGCCTTGGCCAAAAGGACAATGTGGAAGTTTACCGCTTGATTACGCGTGGGACCATTGAAGAGAAAATCTTGGAAATGCAAGAAAACAAGAAAAATCTTGTCACCACAGTACTTGACGGCAATGAAGCGCGTGCCAGCATGACCAATGAGGACATCAAGGAAATTCTGGGCATCAATCAGCTTTAACCCGCTGAAAATTTTGAAAAAAAGCTTGATTTAGTTTATAATAAACATGCTATGTTTAAGATGGGTTTTTCCGTGATTCTAAGGGAAAACCTACTGATAAACTAAGAGTCCATGCCAATTCTGATGACGATTGTTCTCAAAAGGTGCATGCGATACAACCATTAGAAAGGAAGTGAAATTGTGAAGAAAACGACAAGACGTTTTCCGTTAGTGGCTGATGATGAACCTGTCAGCAGTCCATCTAAAGCGATGGCTTTGTACGAGAATTCAGATTTAATTACCAATATTCATGGCGCTTATCGTGAAAAAGACTACAATGATGTGACAAATAACTATCATTTTGTGACTGAAAACGACCATGACAGCGAGCGTGTCAAAACACTCAATGAAGGCAAGTCTTATGCTGAACTGGCTCGCGATGAAGCCAGACAAGATGTGAAGAAAAAACGTCAAGCTTACGTATCAAACAATTTGGCTAAACCTTCAAAAATGGCAAATCAACAACCATTGCAAACGAAAAAACCAAACCCTCCTAAAAAAAGGGCTGGTAAATTCAGTCATTTGAGTGCTAACATGCGTCAAGATGACTACATTTTAGCTGAGATTCCCCTTAACCACCAACGCTCACAAAAGGAATCCACTCAAAAAGCCAAAAAGAATAGTTATGAATTCTTAAAACATAGTCAAATTTATAATAAGGATGCCAACCAAAAACAGAAAAAATATCAAAAAGCGCAAGAGATGAATTTGGCGCAATTGGATACAAACAAATAAGGCATCCGTTATGAAATAGAGGAGAAAACATGTCTAAAACCTATCATTTTATCGGAATTAAAGGGTCTGGTATGAGTGCGTTAGCATTGATGCTACATCAAATGGGACACACTGTTCAAGGAAGTGACGTTAGCAAATATTATTTTACCCAACGTGGATTAGAGCAAGCAGGCATTAAGATTTTGCCATTTTCTGAAGACAACATCACAGAAGATGTAGAATTGATTGCTGGTAATGCCTTTCGTGAAGACAACAATGTCGAGATTGCTTATGCCATGAAAAATGGTTTTGCCTTTAAACGCTACCATGAATTCTTGGGTGAATTTATGCGTCAATTTACCAGTTTTGGTGTGGCAGGTGCCCACGGAAAGACCTCAACCACAGGGTTATTATCACATGTTCTCAAAAATATCACAGATACCTCTTATTTGATTGGTGACGGTACAGGTCGTGGCTCAGCCAATAGCAATTATTTTGTCTTTGAAGCCGACGAATACCAACGCCACTTCATGCCATACCATCCAGAGTATTCCATCATCACGAATATTGACTTTGACCACCCAGACTATTTTGAAAGCATTGACGATGTGTTTGCAGCCTTCAACGATTATGCAAAACAAGTGCAAAAAGCTTTGTTCTTGTACGGTGATGACCTTTACTTGCGTCGTATCACGTCAGATGCTGCTATTTACTACTATGGCTTCAATGACACGGATGATTTCATCGCCTACGATATTGTTCGCACAACAAGTGGCTCATCTTTCAAAGTCAAACATGAAGGCAAAGAGATTGGTAGTTTCCATCTACCAGCTTTTGGACGTCACAATATCTTAAATGCGACAGCTGTTGTGGCTAACCTTTATGTGGCTGGCTTTGACATGGATTTGGTGGCAGAGCACATGCAATCATTTGTTGGGGTAAAACGTCGTTTCAGTGAAAAAATCATTAACGATGTGACTATTATTGATGACTTTGCACATCACCCAACTGAAATCATTGCTACACTTGATGCTGCTCGACAAAAATACCCAATCAAAGAAATTGTGGCGATTTTCCAACCACATACCTTCACTCGTACTATTGCCCTTTTGGATGAATTTGCTGACGCATTGAACCAAGCAGATGCGGTTTATTTGGCTAATATCTACGGTTCTGCGCGTGAAGTTGACCACGGCGATGTCAAAGTTGAAGACCTTGCGATGAAAATCAAGAAACCAGCTAAAGTAGTGAGCGTTGAGAATATGTCACCGTTGTTGGACCATGAAGATGCGGTTTATGTCTTTATGGGAGCTGGGGATATCCAACTCTACGAACGCTCATTTGAAGAGTTGCTTTCAAGCTTGACGAATAACAGACAGTAACGAAAAGAGAGAGCACTTGTTCTCTCTTTTTTCTGAAATAAAGTGGCTATTTTCAGGAAAAATGCTAATGTTAAAAATAGATAACAAGCGCTATCTTCTGTTGATTTTAAGCGCTTTTTAGGTTATAATGGCGATTGATTAAGTTTAGGAGGAGTAAGCTTTGACTGAACGTCACGACGATAAGCCAAAAACTCACAAGAAAAAAAGTTTTAAGGAGCAGATTTTAGCGGATTTGCAGGAAGCTAGGCAGTTGCGTCAGCAGCAACATTTAGCCGAGCAAGTCAAAGAAGCTGCAGCCAAATCAGAAGTTCAGGACAATCAGGATTCGGCACTTGCCAATAAGACCGATCAGTCACAACTTTTTGACGAAGATACGCATGAAGTCAAATGCCAGCTTGAAGAAAAGGCTCAGTCGGCTTTAGCTGAAAATCGCATTCAGACGGAAGTAGAACGTTCGAGCATTGACGAGGCTCTAGAAACGATTCAACAAGCCTTTACTCCTGAAACGCTGGAAAAACAGGAACAAGAAAGCTATTTTGTACGGGCGACAGATGGGGTTGGCTCTACGGGAATGCCAGATATCCCGATTGAGATGCTCTATGAGGAGGACTCATCCGAAGATAGCCAAGAAACAGACAACTCTTTTGAGCCTGAGCCAGAATCGCCAGCAGAAACAGAAGAACATTTGGAGAACACAGTGGGTAGAAAACGTCAACGAACAGATAATCTTGCCAAACGCATTGCTTTGGTACTCATCACAGTGATTATTATTGCACTCGGAGCTACCGGTTTTTTTGTTTACCATTATGTAGATAGTGCCATTAAACCTTTGGATAAAACCTCAATCAAATACATCACGGTTGATATTCCAGAAGGCTCTGGGAACAAATACATCGGACAAATCCTTGAAAAAGCAGGGGTTATCAAGAGTGCTACGGTGTTTAATTACTACACCAAGTTTAAAAATTATAGCAATTTCCAAAGCGGTTACTACAATTTGCAACCGAGCATGGATTTGGATGAGATTTGCAGCTTGTTGAAACAAGGCGGAACGGCAGAGCCTGAAAAACCAGCCCTTGGTAAGATCTTGATTCCAGAAGGTTATACCATTAAGCAAATCTCAGAAGCGATCACCAAAAACAAGGCGGACAAGGATGCCTTGACACCATTTAGCTCAGACGACTTTTTAAACGTTGTTCAAGATGAGAACTTCATCGCCAAAATGGTTGAAAAATACCCGCGCTTGTTAGGTGACTTACCAAGTGCCGACCAAGCCACTTATCGTTTGGAGGGCTACCTTTTCCCAGCAACGTATAGCTACTATAAAGAAACCAGCATGGAAGATTTGGTGGAACAAATGATTGCGACCATGGATTCTTATATGTCTAGCTACTACGATACCATTGCTGCAAAAGGCATGACAGTCAATGAAGTCTTAACCCTTGCTTCACTGGTGGAAAAAGAAGGCTCAACCGACGAGGACCGCCGCAACATTGCCAGCGTCTTTTACAACCGTCTAAATGCTGGCATGCCTTTACAAAGTAATATCGCTATCTTGTACGCCATGGGCAAACTCGGCGAGGAAACAACTCTGGAGGCAGACGCAAGTATTGACACAGGAATTGATTCGCCGTATAATATTTATACCCATACGGGCTTGATGCCTGGACCTGTGGATAACCCAGGATTATCAGCAATTGAAGCTGTGATAAATCCAGCAACAACCAATTACTATTACTTTGTTGCGGATGTCAAGACAGGTAATGTCTACTATTCGGAAAACTACGATGACCATGAAAAGAATGTTCACAAATACGTTAATAGTCAGTTATCTGAGTAATAAATACGTACAAGCATGATGTGTTTCGCATCATGTTTGTATTTGTTGTTTATATAAAATTATAGAAAAGAGATAGAAAATGGCAGAAAAAACTTATCCCATGACCCTAGCTGAAAAAGAGCAGCTAGAACAAGAATTAGAAAATCTTAAATTGGTTCGACGCCCAGAAGTCGTTGAACGTATTAAAATTGCTCGTTCTTACGGTGACTTGTCTGAAAACTCTGAGTACGATGCAGCCAAAGATGAACAAGCTTTCGTTGAAGGACAAATTCAAATTTTGGAAACTAAAATTCGTTATGCTGAAATTATTGATAGCGAAGCTGTTGCCAAAGACGAAGTTGCTATTGGTAAAACCGTTGTTGTTCAAGAAGTGAACACAACTGACCAAGATGTTTACCACATTGTTGGAGCTGCTGGTGCGGATATCTTCTCAGGTCGTATCTCTAACGAAAGCCCAATCGCTCAAGCTTTGATTGGTAAAAAGACAGGTGACATCGTTACAATTGAATCACCTGCTGGAAGCTATGACGTTGAAATTTTGAGCGTGGAAAAAACAGCTTAATGACAAGAAGGTTTACAAGCCTTCTTTTTATTGCAACAAAAAGGCCGCCATTCCTATCAGAATGACGGTCTTTTGAATGTTTTAGCGACGTTTTCGTTGTTTTCCAGCGTTACGTTTTGCCTTACGAGCTTGATTATTAGTGTTATTTAATTGTGCTTTGTTAGCGTTTGGTGTAACGTCTTTACGGCTGGTTGATTTGTAAGTTTTTGGAGGATTGTTTTTAAATTCCTCTTCAATGCGATGACGAAGTCTTGGTTTAATAACAAACATGGTAATTAATTGTTGGAAAATCGAGAAGATACCACCGACTAACCAGTAAAGTAAGACGCTGACTGACATTCCCATACCCATGAAGACCATCATCAATGGCATCACGTACATGGTACCACGCATAGCTGCACGTTGTTCTTCAGCTACACCTTGCATTGACAACCATGATTGGAAGAGGTACAAGATAGCGATGACTGCTGTTAACGGAATACTACGTGTTCCAAGGTCAATTCCCATGAAGGTACTTTCAGAAACCCCTTGAGTGTATTGGGCTGCGAAGTACAAGGCTGAGAAGAATGGCATTTGGATAAGCAGTGGCAAGCATCCCATGCCTCCAAGCATGTTAATACCGTTTTCTCTTTGAGCTGCCATCAATTCCATTTGGGCAGCAGCTTTTTCTTCCTGAGTTGTCGCATTTCGCATACGCTCATTGATTGGCTCAAAGATAGGTTTTAAGAAAGCCATCTTTTCAGATTGGTAACTTGCCTTCCAAGATTGGTAAAGCCCTAAAGGTAGGATAATGAGGCGGACAATAACGGTGACTAAGATAATGGCTAAGCCAAAACCAAGCCCCATGTTATTAGCGAAATACTGGATGAGTTTTGCCATCGGCTCCCCAAGAATGTTCCAAACGGTTCCTGTTGGGTTACCACTAGAATCGACACTGACACAGCCAGATAAAGTTAACAATAACGATAAACTAAGTCCCGATAAGAGGACACGATTTAATTTTTTGTTCAATTGATTATTCCTTTAAAAATATAATACCCTACTATTTTACTTTTTTTTAGGCAAATTCTCAATACATCTATGGTCCTAATTTTTGATAGCTTGGTGACAAAGATTAGTTGGCGATGCGAAAATCCTTAAAATCTTCAGAGTTATCCATTTTGACATCAACATAGGTCACTTTGGCCCATTGTGACGGCCCTTTGCGTACTTCCTGAATAAATTTTGCCATTTTAGCAGCATCTTGGGATTGAGCTAGGATTTCCACAGTGCCGTCATCATTATTCCAAACCCGCCCATAAATATCCCCAATTTGAAGGGCTATTGCATAAGTTGAGTAGCGAAAACCAACGCCTTGCACACGACCAGACACAATCAAACGCACTTTTTTCATCTCAAATTCCTCCCCTAATAATATTATAGTCTTCTTATGCGTTTATTATATCATAAAGCTGATTAGGCTGGCTTATGATATAATAGAAAGCATGAAAGATACGTCACATACTCGTCCAAAATTAGAAGATGTTGCTCGCCTAGCAGGTGTTTCTAAAACAACTGTTTCTAGGGTTTTAAATAATCGAGGTTACTTAAGCGAGAAAACCATTCAGAAGGTAAACGATGCCATGGCAGCGTTAGGCTATCAACCCAATATCATTGCTCGTCAATTGTTCCAACAAAAGACTTATCTAGTTGGTTTAATCTTTCCTACAGTCAATAATCCTTTTTTTGCACAATTAGAAGCTGAAATGGAGCGTTTATTGTATAAAAGAGGTTATAAGGTGTTGATGGGAAATTCACAAAACGATCCAGATAAGGAAGAAGACTACCTCAAACAACTCCTAACCCATCAAGTAGATGGTCTGATTGTAGGTGCTCATAATCAAGGCTTAAAGGAATATAGCCACCATAATCTTCCGATTGTTTCAATTGACCGCATTATGAACGATGACATTCCAGTCGTGTCGTCTGATAACTTTCAAGGTGGTAAACTAGCCACGGAGAGGTTACTAAAAAGAGGTTGTCGTTATGTGGTGCATACAAATGGTCCACTAAATCTGAATACGCCTGCCCAACAAAGACGGCTTGCTTATGAAAGTGTGATGGAAGCCCACGGTCTTAAACCGATTACTTATCACATTGATTTTAATATTAGTCAGGAAGAAAAAAGAGAAGTTCTACGTTGTATTTTTGAAGAACATCCACTGGTTGATGGCATATTTGCCTCTAACGATACCGATGCGGCTATTTTATTGTCTTTAGCAAGAGAGTATCATCGTGAAGTTCCTCGTGATTTAAAAATTATTGGATATGACGGTGCCGATATGACACAATTATTGTTGCCACATCTCTCAACAATCCAACAACCGATTAATCAAATGGCAAAAACAGCTGTAAACCTCTTAGAAAATCGCATGAATGGTAAAGTAAGTCAATCTAATACTCATATTTTACCTGTTAAACTCCTAGATAATGGCACTTGTTAACGGTAATAAGTCCTACAAGGCTTTCTAATATATAAAAGTATATAAAAGCAATTTATCATCAGGATAGGTTGTTTTTTCAGTTAATCACATAAAATTAAAAAATATTATATCAACCGGTTGACATATAAAAATGAAAGCGCTATAATTAATGTATTCCTTAAAGGAAAACGATTTCACAATATGTTAACCGGTTATCATATCAAGAGGAGAAAAAAATGGAAACAATGACTGTGAACAACGATCGCTATCGTCTTGGCTATCATGTTATGGCTAAAGCTGGCTGGATTAATGACCCAAATGGATTTTCGTATTTCAAAGGTTACTACCATATCTTCTATCAATATTACCCTTATGGATCAGATTGGGGTCCAATGCACTGGGGACATGCTAGAAGTAAAGATTTAGTGCATTGGGAAACGCTACCAATTGCTCTGGAACCCACTATTGAAGATGGTTGTTTTTCAGGAAGTGCTGTTGAGTATGATGGAAAACTGTGGTTGATTTATACTGGACATCATTATACAGATCCTAATGATCAAGAGCAATTCTACGAAGATCAAAATCTAGCTTACAGTACAGATGGCATTCATTTTACCAAATATGAAGGTAATCCAGTTTTAACGACACCAAGTGGTAATACAAAACATTTTAGAGATCCAAAAGTGTGGCAAGATGGTGATACTTTTTATATGGTTTTAGGAAGTCAAGGTGAAGATGGTTTAGGAAGAGCCTTGCTTTATCAATCACACAATCTGATTGACTGGAAGGAATTACCTATCCTTGATAAAGCAAGTAACTTGGAAGATGAAGGTTACATGTGGGAGTGTCCAGATTTCTTCCGTCTAAATGGTGAAGATATCTTGTTGATGTCGCCACAAGGTTTAGAGCCAAAAGGCGACAAATATCGCAACCTTAACCAAACAGGCTATCTTATGGGACAATTGAAAGAAGACTTTACCTTATCACGTAGTTCATTCATAGAAATTGATAATGGTCATGATTTCTATGCGACACAAACATTATTGACGCCAGATGGACGTCGCGTGATGATTGCATGGATGAATGCTTGGGATTCACCAATGTATGAAAAGGCAGATGGCTGGGCAGGAGCTCTCACTCTTCCGCGTGAATTGGTTATCCGTCATGGAAAAATCTATCAATTGCCAATCAAAGAGTTGAAATCGTTACGTGAAGCTTGTGAATTTAGTGGAACGTTGGAAGCTCATAGCAAATATGAATTGGCTCGTACCAGTGAATTCGAGATGGCTATAAAAGGAGTAACATCAGGAAAACTCCTAACCCTAAGTGACGGTGACAATCAGTTAGATTTAACAGTTGATTTGTCTGGACAACGCTTGATTCTAAATCGTAGCACAACCGATGGCGAACGTGTTGCTCATCTTGACTTGACCGATGAAATGACGTTACAAGTCTATATTGATAAGAGTTCAGTGGAAATTTTTGTGAATGAAGGTAGCGTTACCTTTACAGAAAGAATTTACTGGAATCATGCAATTGAACTTTCTTTAGACCAAGCATGTGATAATCAAACCCACATCTATCGATTGGAAGAAGAAGCTAATACCTACTAATTTGGAGGCTAGGAGTCATGAAGTCTTTGAAAAAACAATTTGACAATCCCTTTTATGCAAGTAATTCCTTGTCAATCTTGCTCTTCTTCACAGGTTGGGGAATTTGGTGGTCATTCTTCCAGATATGGTTGACCAGCAAGCAAGGCTTTTCAGGTTCACAAGTTGGAACCATTTATTCTTTTAACTCTGCTATTACCTTGATTTTGATGTTTGTCTATGGTTCTATTCAAGACAAATTGGGAATCAAAAAGACACTTTTGATGTTTTGTGTAGGATGTGAGATTTTCTTAGGACCTTTCTTCACATGGATTTACGTTCCTATGCTAAAAAGTCAGTTTTATGTGGGAGTTTTACTAGGATCTTTATACTTATCCGTTGCATTTTTAGCGACTTCGCCGACATTTGAAGCTTTGGCAGAACGTATGGGAAGACGTTTTAACTTTGAATACGGTCAAGCGCGTGCTTGGGGTTCATTTGGTTATGCTGTGGCGGCTTTGGTGGCAGGTTTCCTATTTACTATAAATGCTTATTTGATTTTCTGGGTAGGATCTGCTTTTGCAGTTGTGTTGCTCTTGGTCCTTATTTTCTTTAGACCAGAAGATGATGAAGAAAAACTCCAGCAATTTGAGAATTTGGCTGAAAATCAAAAAGAAGATAAATGCCCTTCTATGGCTGAAATTTTAAACGTGTTTAAGATGATTGATTTGTGGAAAATTATCATTTTTATCATGATGAGTTGGACTTTCTATACCGTATTTGACCAACAGATGTTCCCTGACTTCTTTACTAAATTCTTTAGTACACCTGCCATTGGTCAACAGGCATATGGGGTTCTCAATTCAATGGAAGTCTTTTTAGAATCCATTATGATGGGATTGGTTCCTATCATGATGCGCAAAACAGGTGTTCGTAAAAGCCTTCTTATTGGACTGGTTATCATGGTTTTGCGTATCGGTAGTTGTGGTTTAGTGACCAATCCTTTAGGCGTTTCTATTATTAAACTTCTACACGCACCAGAAACGGCCATCTTTATTCTAGCGATGTTCCGTTACTTCACACTTCACTTTGATACACGTATTTCAACAACGCTTTACATGGTTGGTTTCCAAATTGCGGCTCAGGTAGGACAAATTATTTTCTCTACGCCATTTGGAGCCTTACATGATAAGATTGGTTATCAAAAAACCTTCTTGGTGGTATCTGGTATTGTGACGTTGTCTGCTATTTATGCCTTCTTTATTCTCAAAAAAGACGATAAAGATGTTAATGGACAACCATTAGAAATGAGCTAAAATAGTGCTGAAATCTCCTTTTTGGGAGATTTTTTGTTATAATAGCAACATGCTAACGATAACTTCTAAATCCAATAATCTCATTAAAAAAACGAAAAAATTATTGCAAAAGAAATACCGGCAGTCGTCTTATTTGATTGAGGGCTGGCATTTGTTTGAAGAGGCGGAAAAAGCAGGGGCGACTTTTGTGAATGTCTTTGTTTTGGAAGCTTTTGTTGAGCGCATCAGCCATTTGCCAAAGGTAACAGTGGTGACTCCTGAAGTATTGAGGGAGTTGACTGATTCTAAGGCACCACAGGGCATTATTGCTGAAGTTGCGATGCCGCAGTTGCCCCTTGAAGCGCTAAAAGCAGGACGCTACTTGGTCTTGGAGGATGTTCAGGACCCTGGAAATGTCGGGACCATGATTCGGACAGCAGATGCGGCTGGCTTAGATGGTGTGATTATTTCGGAAAAATCAGCCGATATTTACAATCAAAAAACGCTGCGTTCTATGCAGGGCAGCCATTTTCACCTACCTGTTTGGCGAATGGATATGGCGGTTGCTTGCGAGCAGTTCCACACATTAAACCTACCTGTGCTGGCTAGCACCTTGTCATCAGATTCGATTGACTACAAGGACTTTGCGGCTCCGCAGCAGTTTGCTTTGGTCATGGGCAATGAAGGCAATGGCATTTCGGAAAATATGGCGCAACAAGCAACCCATTTGGTTCACATTAGCATGCCTGGTCAAGCAGAGAGTTTGAATGTGGCTGTGGCAGCTGGTATTTTGCTTTTTCACTTGATAGCTTAGGTCTTAAGCATTCTCTTATTTCACTTTAATTTAAGATATTATGCTATAATTAAGTTGAGAGAAAGGGGGCGGGTTACACGGAAGCCTATAAAAAAGACAAAGAATTTATGGACCTTGTTGGTTATATCATCCAACATCCTCGTTTTCAAAAATTAGATAAGATTATCCAACACCACTATTCAACTCGGATGGAGCATTCCATCGACGTGGCTTATACGAGTTATCGTATTGCTAAAAAATTGGGTTGGGATGCAAAAGCTACCGCACGTGGCGGACTCTTGCATGACTTTTTCTATTACGATTGGAGAGTTACAAAATTTAACAAAGGGCACGCTTGGGTTCACCCTCGAATCGCTGTTCGTAACGCACGGAAATTGGTGGACTTAACAAAACGTGAAGAGGATATTATTTTAAAACACATGTGGGGGGCTACTATTGCGCCACCACGCTACAAAGAAGGTTATATTGTTACGATGGTTGACAAATATTGTGCGGTTAAAGAAGCGATGACGCCTTTGCGAAAACGATTTACCAAACGCAGACGTTACAGCCGCAAGATTTTACCAAGCAATCATCGTTAATATAGAATAGACATTATCTCTTTATTACAGAAAGGAAAGTATATGGATAATAATGTTATTTATGCTCAAAATGACGGGGCATTAAGTCGCTTTTTTGCTAAGATTTATGGATTAGTCGGTATGGGAATTGGGCTATCAGCCTTTGTCTCATACCTCATGCTTTATGTCTTTTCAGACAATATGGTAAATATTATCACTTATCATCCAATGGTTTATTACGTTGCTATCTTTTTAGAACTTGCCCTAGTATTTATGGCAAGTAACGCTGCGCGTCGCAACACACCTGCGGCCTTGCCACTATTTCTATTTTATTCGGCCTTAAACGGCTTTACCTTGAGCTTTGTTTTAGCAGCTTACACGCAGGCGACTGTTTTCCAAGCCTTTATCTCATCAGCTTTAGTCTTTTTTGCTATGTCAATGGTTGGTTTCTTTACGAAACGTGATTTATCAGGCATGACCAAGGCTTTGATGGCGGCTTTGATTGGGATTATCATCGCTAGCTTTGTGAATCTCTTCATTGGTTCTGGCGGTATGAGTTACATCATCAGCATTGTATCTGTGTTGATTTTCTCAGTTTTAATTGCTTATGACAATCAAATGATTAAGCGTGTGTTTGCAAGCACTGGTGGTCAAGTCAATGACGGTTGGGCTATCTCAATGGCCTTGAGCCTTTACCTCGACTTCATTAACTTGTTCTTAAACTTGCTTCGTATTTTCGGAAACGACGATTAATACCTTAACTGACAAGCTGGCACCATTGGTGCTGGCTTTTTTTAGCTATCTTTTGGTGATTTTGTGGCTTTATGATATAATAATCATAATATTTTGACAATTTAGAGGAGTCCTGATGAAAACACCGTTTATTTCAGCTAAAGAACTTGAAACTATTACCGATACTTACCCAACTCCCTTTCATTTGTATGATGAAAAGGGCATTCGTGAAAAAGCGCGTGCTGTCAATAAGGCATTTGCTTGGAATAAGGGATTTAAAGAGTATTTTGCCGTTAAAGCTACCCCAACACCTGCGATTTTGAAGATTTTGCAAGAGGAAAATTGTGGCGTGGATTGTGCAACGGAAGTGGAATTGTTGATGAGCCATAAACTGGGATTTACGGATATCATGTTTTCATCAAACGACACCCCAGCTCGTGAATTTCAATATGCTAAAAAAATCGGTGCGACAATCAATTTAGACGCGTATGAGCACATTGCTTTCTTGAAAGAAGTGGCAGGTTTGCCTGACACGATTTCCCTTCGCTACAATCCTGGTGGCGTCTTTGCCCTTGGGACAGACATCATGGACAATCCCAACGAATCTAAATTTGGGATGACCAAGGAGCAATTGCTCAAAGGGATTCAGGAACTCAAAGCCCAAGGTGTGAAGCATTTTGGTGTGCATTCCTTCTTGGCGTCAAATACCGTCACAAACGATTACTACCCAGAATTAGCTCGCCAACTGTTTGAATTGGCTGTTGAAATCCAGGAAAAAACAGGTGTTGCCATTGATTTTGTCAATTTGTCAGGAGGAATTGGGGTCAATTATCTACCAAGTCAAGAAGCCAATGACATTGCGGTTATAGGGGAAGGTGTGCATCGTGCTTTTGATGATGTCTTGGTTCCAGCGGGACTTGGTGAGGTCAAGATTTTCACAGAATTAGGGCGTTTCATGTTGGCACCGCATGGGTTGTTGGTCACAAAAGTATTGCATCGTAAACAAACCTACCGTACCTATATCGGCGTTGATGCCTCTGCGGTGAATTTAATGCGTCCTGCTATGTATGATGCTTACCATCACATTACCAACATGAGCAATCCAAATGGCAAACTGGAAGCCGTTGATGTGGTGGGGTCTTTGTGTGAAAACAACGATAAATTTGCGAAACAAAGGGAATTGCCTGAGGCGCGTGTCGGGGATATCTTGGTTATTCATGACACAGGGGCACATGGCTTTTCAATGGGTTACCAATACAACGGTCGCTTGCGTTCGGCTGAAATTCTTTACCAAGAGGACGGCACTGCTCGTTTGATTCGTCGTGCGGAAATCCCAGAGGATTACTTTGCGACCATTGAAGGATTTGATTTTGACTAGAGCGATAGCCATTTTGAGCCAAAACTTTTAAGGGAAAAAGAAAGGGGATAAAAGCGCTTAGGCGTTTGTAAACTCTTTCTATTTTTCCCTATTTTTGCTATAATGAGTGGTGTAAAAAATTTAGGAGAAAGATAATCATGACAACATTTCTTTGGATTCTGTTAATTTTGGTTGCCCTTCTTGGTGGGCTTGTTGGTGGTGTTTTCATTGCTCGTCGACAATTTGAAAGAGAAGTGGCTGAACACCCACGTTTAACGCCAGACGCTATTCGTGAAATGATGAGCCAAATGGGTCAAAAACCGAGCGAAGCTAAAATTCAACAGACTTATCGAAATATTATTAAACAATCAAAAGCAGCAGCTGCTAAAAATAGACGATAAGCTAGCGTTTCATCCCTTATGAGAAGTGGCAAGAGACCATAACTCTTAAGGGCTGATTGACTTTTCGAGCACAGAGCTCAGAAATGAATGACTCAGTTGCCTCGCCAACTGGGTTTTTTATAAGTCCATGATTAGAAAGAAGATGTTATGGATAATAGACCAATTGGTTTTTTAGATTCTGGTGTTGGTGGCTTGACCGTGGTGCGTGAGTTGATGCGTCAACTTCCGTATGAAGAAATTGTCTATATTGGGGACTCTGCTAGAGCGCCTTATGGGCCACGACCAGCCGAGCAAATTCGAGAATACACGTGGGAATTGGTGCAGTTTTTATTGACACAAAACGTCAAGATGATTGTTTTTGCTTGCAATACTGCAACAGCAGTCGCTTGGGAAGAAGTGAAGGAAAAATTGGATATTCCTGTCTTGGGTGTGATTTTGCCAGGGTCTAGCGCAGCCATTAAATCAACGCGCAGCGGCAAAATCGGGATCATTGGCACGCCGATGACAATCAAATCGGATATTTACCGCCAAAAAATTATGTCCCTAGCCCCACAAATGACCGTTTTGAGTCTATCTTGCCCTAAATTTGCTCCCTTGGTGGAATCAAACGAAATGGCGTCAAGTGTCGCCAAAAAAGTGGTTTATGAAACGCTGGCATCGCTTGTTGGCAAAGTGGATACCTTGGTGCTTGGTTGCACACATTACCCTTTGTTGCGTCCTATCATTCAAAATGTCATGGGGCCAGAGGTTAAGTTAATTGATAGCGGAGCAGAGTGTGTGCGGGATGTTTCCGTGCTGCTTAATTATTTTCAAATCAATCACAGCCGTATCCCAAATCAATCCATACCCGTTTTTTATACCACAGCCAGCACGCAAAGTTTTAGAGAAATCGCCATGAATTGGCTAAATACAGATATTGACGTCAGACACGTTGATTTGCAAGCACAAGATGAAGGAGTTGGATTAGAAAATGACGGATAAGATTTATGAATACAAAGATGCGGACAATTGGTTTATCGGTGAATGGGGTGGCGCCAATGTGCTTCGTGGTTTTGAAGGCATTTGTGCCAACCACCTAGCTCGATTGAACTCAGAATTGTCAAAACTGACTAAGCATAAGCCTTGTCATAAAGATCATGGTAAGTGCCATTCTGACCAAGCCAAAAATGGCTATAACGTCACGGTTATCAAAAAAGCGTCTGATTTTCAGTTGATTCGTTTTGTGGTTGACATGATTAACCAAGAAAGCGATCGTCAGTTTGAAGTGGCACAACGAGCTGGTGCCGTCGTGGTGACTGAAGCTGATCATTTGCTCTTGGTGCACTTGCCTAAAGGGGGCGTGGACGCCAAAGCTTTCTTTGGGAATGCTTCTGAAACTGCTTTTGGTGATACCATTTTGATTGCCACACGCAACGAAGGCAAGACCAAAGAATTCCGCAAAATGTTTGAAAAACTAGGTATCAAGGTGGAAAATCTTAATGATTACCCTGATTTGCCTGAGGTCGCAGAAACTGGCACAACTTTTGAAGAAAATGCTCGTTTGAAAGCAGAAACCATTTCCAATTTAACGGGTAAGATGGTCTTGGCGGATGATTCTGGTTTGAAAGTGGATGCCCTAGGTGGCCTTCCAGGTGTTTGGTCAGCACGTTTTTCAGGACCAGACGCAACAGATGAATCCAATAATGCCAAACTCTTGCACGAACTGGCGATGGTTTTTGACCACAAAGACCGTTCTGCCCAATTCCACACAACCTTAGTGGTTGCAGCACCAGGCAAGGAAAGCCTAGTGGTTGAAGCGGATTGGCCGGGTTACATCGCTATGGAACCTAAGGGAGACAATGGTTTTGGTTATGACCCTTTGTTTATGGTCGGTGAAACAGGGCGTCATGCAGCTGAATTGACAGCTGAAGAAAAAAATAGCATCTCACACAGAGGATTGGCTGTTAAGAAATTAATGGAGGCATTCTCAGTATGGCAAGCAAAACAATCATAGTAATGAGTGACTCTCATGGGGACCGTGAGATTGTCGAGGACATCAAAAAAACGTATCAAGGCAAAGTAGATGCCATTTTCCACAATGGGGATTCTGAATTACCAAGTTCGGACCCTGTTTGGGAAGGAGGCATCCATGTGGTTCGTGGCAATTGTGATTATGACAATGGTTATCCTGAACGTTTGGTTACCCAACTTGGGGACATTACCATTGCTCAGACACATGGTCATTTGTATAATATCAATTTCACGTGGGATAGATTGGATTTATTTGCCCAAGAAGCAGATGCGGATATTTGCCTTTATGGGCATTTGCACCGCCCTGCCGCTTGGCGAAATGGTAAAACCATTTTTATCAACCCAGGAAGCGTGTCACAACCACGTGGCGATGTACAAGAAAAATTGTACGCCAAAGTTGAGATTACACAGGATACTATCAAGGTGACTTACTACACACGTCACCATGACCTTTACCCTGCACTTTCTAAGGAATTTGACAGATGATAGCAAAAGAATTTGAAGATTTTCTGCTCAGCCATTTGGACCACTACCTCATTCCAGCAGATGAGTTAGCCATTTTTATTGATACGCATAATTCAGACCATGTTATGCTGCTGTTGGTCAATAATGGTTACTCTCGCGTGCCTGTTATTACCAAGGACAAGAAGTACGTGGGAACCATTAGCATCGCAGATATCATGTCTTATCAGGTCAAGCACCAGCTGACAGAATGGGAACTCAACCAGATGGATATTGGTCAAATGGTCAATACCAAAATCAAAACCATTCGCAAAGAGGCTGATTTGACTGAAATTATGCACTTGTTGGTGGATTATCCTTTCTTGCCAGTTTTAGATGATGACCAACAATTTTTGGGCATTATCACACGCCGCTCAATTTTAAAAGCGGTCAACAGCTTGTTGCACGATTTTACCAACCATTACACCATTACGCCAAAAGATGATGAAGAATGATATCACACGCTTTATAGCAAGTAAGCAACTGTCTGAGAGTTCTAAGAAGGCTTACTATTATGACTTGCAGCAGTTTGTTGAGGTGGTGGCTGGCAAAATCACACCTGAAAAATTGTCCTTGTATGAGCATTCTTTAGCAGACTTGAAAGTGTCGGCTAAAAAACGCAAACTATCAGCAGTTAATCAATTTCTGTATTTTCTGTATGAACAAGGCAAACTGGAGCGGTTTTATAAGCTGAACAATCAAGAAAAAATGGTAACTCAGTCAGCGGACTGTTCACTGTTAGATTACGGTTGTTTTTATCAGGAAACGAGCCAAAAAGCAGGGCAATTGATTGCCTTGTTGATAGTTGAATTGGGCTTGTTGCCTCAAGAAATTCAGCACTTAACCCCAGCCGATGTGGACAGTCAATTTGCGGTCTTGCGTCTGAAACGCTCTGGGATGGTGAGGATTTTGCAAGTGCCAGAACGGCTTTTGCCCTATTTAGTGGCACAATTGTCAGAAGGTCAGTATCTTTTTGACCATAAAGGAAAGCCTTATTCACGGCAATGGTTTTTCACTCAGCTCAAGGCTTTTTTAAGCACATACGGTTTTGAGACCTTATCCGCACAAGATTTACGGCAGCAGTACATTCTTCACCAAAAAGAGGCTGGCAAGTCTATTCTAGAAATCAGTAAGCAATTGGGGTTAAAAAGCCCGATAACATTAGAGAAATATTACACATCATAATGGATATTAAATTAAAAGATTTTGAAGGTCCTTTGGATCTGCTCTTGCATTTGGTGTCAAAATATCAGGTGGATGTTTATGACGTTCCGATTGTAGAGGTGATTGAACAATATTTGGCTTATATTTCGACCTTGCAAGCTATGAAGCTAGAAGTGGCGGGGGAGTACATGGTTATGGCGAGTCAGCTCATGCTCATCAAAAGTCGTAAGCTATTACCAAAAGTTGTGGAGCAAACGCCAGTAGAGGATGACCCCGAGCAAGAGCTTTTGTCGCAGATTGAGGAGTACCGTCGCTTTAAAGCCATCAGCGAGGAAATGTCTGCCCAGCACGACGAACGCTCTAAATTTTATTCCAAACCTAAGGAAGAGCTTATTTTTGAAGATGCAGTGCTGAATCATGACAAGACGGTTATGGATTTGTTTTTGTCCTTTTCGCAAGTCATGTCTGAAAAGCAAAAACGAATGGCAAGCACTCACACGGTCATTGAACGTGATGATTACCGTATCGAAGACATGATGATGACTCTTTCTGAGCGTTTGAATCAAACGCCGAGCCTATGTTTGGAGAGTATTTTTCAGGAATGTCAGACACGTTTGGAGATGGTGACGGTGTTTCTAGCGACTTTGGAATTGGTTAAGGTGCATGAAATCACGGTGGAACAAGACGAAACGTTTGGTAGTATTGTGGTGAAAAAGGCTGATAAACAGGTGCCATCTGATGCGTCAGCCATTTAAGAGGAGGCTATATGAATGATTTGGCACAATTAGAAGCGCTTCTTTTTGTGGCAGGAGAAGAGGGGCTGAGCTTGAGGTATTTGGCAGGAATGCTCCAGCTGACTCCTAGTCAGCTAAAAGAGCTCTTGCAGACCTTGGCTCAAAAATACGAGTCAGACGACACAACAGCCTTGTGCTTGATTGAAACGGCTGGACGTTATAAAATGGCTACCAAGGAGACATTTTCAGACTTGCTACGTGAATTTGCCAAGGCGCCTGTCAATCAGAGCTTGTCGCGTGCGAGTTTGGAAGTTCTGTCTATTATTGCCTATAAGCAGCCCATTACGCGTATTGAGATTGACGACATTCGTGGGGTCAATTCTAGCAGTGCGGTGAGTAAACTCTTGTCTTTGGGCTTGATTCAAGAAGCGGGGAAAAAAGAGGTTATTGGACGTCCCAATCTCTATGCCACAACAGATTATTTCTTGGATTTTATGGGGATTAATGACTTGACAGAATTGGTGGACGCCTCTCACATTGAGTTGGTGGATGAGGAAGTGTCGCTTTTTGGAGAAACAAAGCAGACAGATGACGCTTAGGCAGTCATTATTTTTGAGGATAGGAGTAATAGCATGAGAATTAATAAATACATTGCCCATGCAGGTGTTGCCAGTCGACGCAAAGCCGAAGAATTGATTAAGCAAGGATTGGTGACATTAAATGGTCAGGTAGTGACAGAACTAGCGACCACCGTTAAAAATGGGGATAGAGTCGAAGTGGAAGGCACACCGATTTACAATGAAGAAAAGGTTTATTATGTGCTCAATAAACCGCGTGGGGTCATTTCAAGCGTGTCAGATGAGAAGGGACGCAAGACAGTTGTGGATTTGTTGCCTGATGTCAAAGAACGCATTTACCCTGTTGGGCGTTTGGACTGGGATACTACAGGTTTGTTGATTTTAACCAATGATGGGGATTTTACAGATGAGATGATCCACCCAAGAAATGAAATTGACAAGGTTTATTTGGCGCGTGTGAAAGGCATTGCGACCAAGGAAAACCTACGTCCTTTGACGCGTGGTGTGGTCATTGACGGTAAGAAAACCAAACCAGCTCGCTACAACATTATCAAAGTAGATCCTGACAAAAACCGTTCTGTTGTGGAATTAACCATTCATGAAGGACGCAATCATCAAGTCAAAAAGATGTTTGAATCTGTTGGGCTTTTGGTGGATAAATTGTCCCGCACACGCTTTGGAAATCTAGATGTGAGGGGCTTGCGTCCTGGGGAATCTCGCCGTTTGAATAAAAAAGAAATCAGCCAGCTACATAATTTAGCGGTGACTAAGACCAAATGATTAAAAAAAGCTTGATTGCTTTGGTGCGGGGCTATCAGAAATTCATTTCCCCACTGACCCCACCGTCTTGCCGCTATGAGCCGACCTGTTCTAGTTATATGATTGTGGCGATTGAAAAGCATGGCATTAAGGGTGTTTTGATGGGGATTGCACGTATTTTACGGTGCAACCCATTTGTCGAGGGTGGCAAAGACCCTGTCCCAGATTATTTCACCCTACGCCGTCATAAAGATTTTCATCATAACTAAGAAGCGACTTCAGGCCTGAGGTCGTTTTTTTTTCTCCAAAAAAGCTCCCTTTTTGAAAGGGAGCGGTATGATTAGTATTTAGACCATGTTTTGGGGATGAAAAGCAGTAAGATTGGGAAAATCTCAAGACGTCCCGCAATCATGGCAAAGGACATGAGCAGTTTTGAAAAAGGACTGAAAATGTTGAAGGTTTGGTCGGTGCCAAGCAGTGGGCCGATGTTATTGAACGTTGAAGCCGCGGCACTGGCAACCACCATAAAGTCGCTATTATCAAGTGATAGGAAGAGTGTCAAGACAAGTAAACAGGTCACGTATAGCGACAGGTATTTTAAAACGCTGTGCTGGGTTTCCTTGTCCAGCGGCTGTTGATTAACATGAATGGTCATGACACGGTTAGGATAAAGACTTGAGAGCACTTGATTTTTGGAAATTTTCGTCAAAATCAAGGCGCGCATTACCTTAAAACCACCTGCAGTTGACCCAGCCGACCCACCGATAAACATCAGTATCAGAAGAATGACTTGCGAAAAGAGCGGCCAAACGGTTAAATCGGTGATACCAAAACCAGTGGTCGTGATAACATTGGATACTTCAAAGAAAACAATCTCTAACCCTTTACCAGCACTGGCATAAAGTCCACTGACATTGAGCCAAATCAAAGCTGTTGCCACGATGATAATACTAATGTAGGTACGCAATTCTTCGTCCTTGAAAAAGGCTTTGAATTTACGCAAGAGCAAGAAGTAGTAAAGGTTGAAATTGATTCCGAAAAGCAGCACCGCGATAGAAACAATATTGGTAATGAGAGAGCTATGGTAGTGGGCGATGGAGTCGTTGTAAACGGCAAATCCCCCAGTTCCCGCACATCCCATGGCGGTAATCAGACTGTCAAACAGCGGCATTCCCGCACCAACTAAAATAACGCAAATTACGGCAAACATACTGAGGTAGATGACGTAGAGAATTTGAGCGGTTTCCCTTAGTTTTGATACCACTTTACCAAAAACAGGTCCTGGAACTTCTGCTCGCATGACTTCAAGATGACTGTTCTTACTGTTTTCCATAATGGCAAGGGCAAAAACCAGAACCCCCATTCCTCCGATAAGGTGAGCAAAACTGCGCCAAAACAGCATCGAATGCGATAAGACGCTAACGTCGGGTAAAATGGTTGCCCCTGTCGTGGTAAAACCTGAACTCATTTCAAAGAAAGCATCGATAATGCTAGGAATTTGGCCAGATAGCACAAAAGGCAGAGCTCCAAAGAAGGACCACAAAATCCAACAAAGAGCGACAATCAACAGCCCTTCCTTGGTATAGATATGGTAATTTTGGGGTTTAAAAGCAATTCCAAGTAAACCGATAAGCAGTAAAATCGCAATCGTCATGATAATGCTACTGACCACGCGAGAAGGTTCATGGTAAATAAAAGCGACAACCAAAGGAACCAAAAGCAAACCAGATTCAATCAGGAGCAATTTGGATAGGAGGTAGCGAACCATACTTTTATTCATAACTACCTCGCTAACAAATCATAGATACGTGTCACATTTTTGAGAAATGTGACCACAACAATTTTGTCGCCAACTTGCAAGATGTCTTCACCAGTTGGGTAAATGGTTTTCCCCTTGCGGATAATGGCAGCAATCAAAATATCGTCTTTAAATTTAAGCGAAGAGAGACTCTTGCCAGCCATTTTATTGGATTCGCGGATTTCAAACTGCAAGGATTCGATGCGCCCATTAGCAATGTGGTGCATGGCATCAAGGTTTGAGTCTTGGGCGTTGACGCGTCCACGAATGAAGTGCATCATGGTGTCTACGGCGATATTTTTAGGTGTGACGATGCTTGAAAAACGGCTGGTATCGATGATTTCAAGCAAGCTAGTGCGATTGACCTTGGTAATCGTTTTTGGCACGCCTAAGGTTTCAAGGAATATTGACGTGATGATGTTTTCCTCATCGACTCCAGTCAAGGTAGCCACGGCATCAAAATTTTCCACACTTTCTTCTAGAAGAACGCTTTTTTCCGTACCGTCCCCTTGCACAACATGAACATGAGGAAATTCACGACTGAAAAAGGCAGCACCTTCAGGGTTATTTTCAATAATTTTTAAGCTTATGCGTGTATTTTTTAAGATGTTCAATACATAATAAGCAATGCGTCCAGCTCCGATAATCATCATGTTTTTGATGATTTTAGTTTTCACAGAATTATGGAATTGAATCATCTCGTTACGATTACCAGTGACAAAAATACGATCACCAAGACGTAGCGTGGTATCCCCGTCAGGGATAATAAGCTTGCCCTGACGCTCAATGACACAGACCACCAAGTTTCCAAATTTCTTGCGGAATTGACTGAGCGACAATTGGCACAACTTGCTGCCATCGGCAATGATAAATTCCATTAACATGACGCGCCCATTGGCAAAGTGCTCAACAGACAAGGCATTTGGAAAATCAACCGAGTTGGCAATGTAGCGAGCCGTCAGCAATTCTGGATTGAGCACGAGGGAAAAGCCAAGAAAATCATTATCCTTGAAATAGGTGTTGGAATATTCTGGGTTTCGCACACGAACAACCGTTTCTTTTGCCCCCATTTTTTTAGCCAAGACAGCAGAAATCATATTGACCTCGTCTTTTGCCGTCAAGGCGATAAAAATATCACAGTTTCGAATATTGGCCTGTTCAAGAATTTTAAAGTTGGCACCATTGCCAACAATTCCCATAATATCATGGCGTTTGGTAACTTTTTTTAAAACAGACTCTTTTTCCTCAATTAAAATAACATCATGTTTTTCTTCTACTAAAGAACGGCAAAGGGCAGTTCCGACCTTACCTCCACCGACAACAATTATTTTCATCCTGAACCTCCGAAAAGTATCACTTCTATAATACTCCTTTTTTGTAAAAATTTCTAGACAAAACTGAAAGTCCCGATAAGCATTAGCACTCTACTGTTAGAATTGTTACAAATAGATAACATTTACCCAAAATACTTGCGAAATGAGAACAAGAGAACTATAATAAACCGTTATTTAGATTAAGGGAGAATTTCAATGTTTGAAAAGTTAAGGAATCTTTTTATCGGTTATCCATTGAAATCAGCTGGTGATTCCGATGAAGAGCATTTGTTGTCCAAGTCGCAGGCTTTAGCTATGCTCTCAAGTGATGCTTTGTCATCTATTGCTTATGGACCAGAACAAGTGATTTTGGTGTTGACAACCATTTCAGCGGCAGCTATTTGGTGGTCTTTGCCAATCGGGCTATTGGTTCTTGTCTTGTTAGCCAGTCTGACGATTTCTTACCAACAAGTGATTCATGCCTACCCCAAAGGTGGTGGAGCTTATATTGTTTCCAATGAAAATTTATCGCCCAGCATGGGCTTATTAGCTGGTGGAAGCCTTTTGATTGACTATATGTTGACCGTAGCGGTGTCTGTTTCTTCAGGAGCAGATGCCATCACCTCTGCCTTTCCAGCTTTCAAAAATTTCAATTTGGAAATTGCGATTGCCTTGGTATTGCTCTTGATGTTAATGAATTTGCGGGGCTTGCGCGAATCGGCTAGGTCCTTGATGGTACCTGTGTACCTCTTTATCATTAGCACCATGTTTTTGATTGTGTACGGTGCCTTCCAGATTGTAACGGGTCAATTGCCTTACCACGCAACAGCACACGTCGGTGCGGTGGTTCCTGGGGTATCCATTATCTTGTTATTAAGGGCATTTACAAGTGGTTCCGCCTCTTTGACAGGGGTTGAGGCTATCTCAAACGCAGTACCATTTTTCAAAAAACCAAAAGAAAATAACGCTGCTGGTACCTTGGCTATCATGTCTTTGATTTTGGGAATCATGTTTGCAGGCATTACCTTCTTGAACTACTGGTTGGGGATTTTGCCTAATGCTCATGTGACCGTTTTAGCTCAAATTGCCAAGGAAATTTTTGGCGATTCTCTTGTGGGAAATGCCCTCTTTTACGTTTTCCAATTATCTACAGCCTTGATTTTGGCCGTGGCAGCCAATACTGGTTTTTCAGCCTTTCCAATGTTGTCATTTAACATGGCTCAAAACAAGTACATGCCGCATCTCTTTATGGAAAAAGGGGCACGTTTAGGTTATTCAAACGGTATCATCACTCTAGCCGTCGGTGCTATTGCCTTGTTATTCATTTTCAATGGTTCAACCGAACGTCTCATTCCACTTTACACCATTGGGGTCTTTATTCCATTTGCCTTGTCACAAACGGGCATGGTTGTTCACTGGAAACGCAAAATTGGTAAGGGCTTTTTGAGGCACTCTTTAGCCAATATTTTAGGGGCTATTATCTGCTATGTCATCATTTTAATTCTTCTTATCTTTAGATTAAATGAGATTTGGCCATTCTTCCCAATCATTATTGCCTTGATGATTTTGTTTTATTCTATTAAAAATCACTACAACAACGTGGCCATGCAATTGCGTTTGACAGAGGATGTGACCAACGTTCATTACGATGGCAATACCGTCTTGATTTTAGTGGGAAATCTGACCCAAGCCAGCATTCGTGCCATCAATTATGCCAAAAGCATTGGGCAAACCGTCGTTGCTATGCACGTGTCCACCCTTGAAACCAAACAAAAAGACTTGGAAATTGAAAAAGAATTTAAAACCTATTTCCCAGAAGTGACCTTTGTCAATATCGAATCCAATTACCGTGATATTGTTAAACCGACCATGTTGTTTGTCAACAAGATGAACCGTGAAGCCCAAAAACAAAACCACACCATGACGGTCATCATTCCAAAATTTATTCCAAAACACAGCTGGCAAAACGTTCTTCACAACCAAATGAGCCTACGCTTACGTGTCCGCTTGCGTTGGTATGAGGATATTATCATTGCCACTTATTCTTATCATTTGAAAAAATAGAGCCTTATCTTTGAAAAAGACTGGTAAAAAAGGCTATAAAATCTTATCAAATCCGTTGACTTTACAGGGCAAAGTGTTATAATAGTTAGCGAAGATTCGTTAGTTTAAATCAAACCTGTTATGATTTAAGTTAATGAACCACCACCAACCACATTGTTTGCTGAGCGCGACTCCGAGCAGTGTGGTTTTCTTTTTATGTCAAAATGAAGGGGAAATCTATGAATATCGAAGAATTGGATTATCACGAAGAAGGTAGCAAAGCGATTAACCATGTCGTGCTTTTTCAACCTCAAATCCCGCAAAATACAGGAAATATCGCAAGAACCTGTGCCGCAACCAACGCTCCCTTGCACATCATTCGTCCTATGGGATTTCCCATTGACGACCGCAAAATGAAGCGTGCAGGACTTGACTATTGGGACAAGCTGGACGTGACCTTTTACGATAGTTTGGAAGAATTTTTGGATAAATGCGATGGAGAATTGCATTTAATTAGCAAATTTGCTGACAAGGTGTATTCGGACGTTGATTACAATGACGGCAAGCACCATTATTTCCTTTTTGGACGTGAAGATAAAGGCTTGCCAGAATCCTTTATGCGTGCCCATGCGGATGAAGCCTTGCGTATTCCCATGAATGATGAGCACGTTCGCAGCCTTAACTTGTCTAATACCGTCTGCATGATTGTCTATGAAGCCCTTCGCCAACAATCCTTCCCAAGCCTTGAATTGAGCCACACATATACACATGACAAATTAAAATAACCCTGTAAGATAGCTAGTTCTAGCTATCTTTTTTTTTCTGTCACATCTATTGCGTCAGGGGCGTTTTTTTGTTATGCTAAAGATGTCTTCAGGGCAGGGTGAGATTCCCGACCGGCGGTGCTTTGTGTCGCAACAAAGCGAAAAGTCCGCGAGCTACGTGAAGTAGTTGACCTAGTGCGATTCTAGGACCGACAGTATAGTCTGGATGGGAGAAGACCAAGGATTAGCCACGCTTTTTTGGTGTCGCTTAATACCTTAGTGCTTCTTTCAATTTGAAAAAATTGGAGGAATTTTTTATGTTTAACACAATGTCTAGGACAAGAAAACTGTCGTATATTGCCATTTTATCAGCCCTTTCCTTTTTGCTGATGTATGTGCAATTTCCTTTAATTCCAGCAGCAAGCTTTTTGCAGTTTGATTTTTCCATTATGCCTATTTTGATAGGCTTGGTGGTTTTGGATTTAAGAAGCGCTATGTGCATTTTAGTGCTGCGGACCTTTTTAAAGCTCTTGCTTAATAATGGGGGCATTTCCAGTCTGATTGGCTTACCCATGAATGTGGTGGCTCTTGGTGTGTTTGTCTTAGCCTTGGCTTTGCTGTGGAATAAGAAACGAACAACTAAAAATTACATCATTGCCTCTGTTGTAGGAACACTTGGTTTGACAGTTGCCATGTTCTGCTTAAATTATATCTATGCCGTGCCATTTTACGCCATGTTTGCGAATTTTGATATTCAGGCTGTTTTGGGACTGGGCAATTATTTATTTGCTATGGTTATTCCGTTTAACCTCATTGAAGGGGTGATTTTCTCGGTTTGCTTTTTCCTTTTGTACCGATGTATCACCTTTCTTAAACTCTAACCCATTTTTTGTGGTATAATGACTCTTATGATGAAACATAAACAATCTTATTTTCTAGGTGGCTCATTTGCATTAGTCCTTTTCATGATGCTAGGCTACTTGGTGAAATTTTACCCAGCAGATTTAGTCCGTATTGATGCTGATATTCAAATCGCTTTGCGTGCGGATTTGCCTCGGCACTGGATCGCATTTTTCAAAATCATTACCAACTTTGGGCATGAAATCTATATCTTTATCTATGTTTTTGTCCTCGCTTCTCTCTTTTATGTTTGGAAGAAATGGAAGATGGAAGCTTTCTTATTGGTTGGTAACCTCTTGTTGATGGGCGTTTTATCAACAGGTTTTAAATACCTTTACAACCGCCCACGTCCAGATATTCCTTATCTTATTGCCAAGCCAATGGGAGCTTCATTCCCAAGTTGGCACGCAGCAGCAACCATGGTTGTTGCCCTTAGCTTGGTCGTTATTGTCAACCAACACCTGACACAGACCTTTGTTAAACGTTGCTTGCAAGTGCTATTCATCGCCTTGGCTTTTGCCACTGCCTTGTCACGCATTTATCTAGGGGTACACTACCCATCAGATATCTTGGGTGGCTGGCTCTTAGCCTTTACTATCGTTTTATTTGTCTATCCTTTTTATGCCGAAAAACGATTTGAATGGCGTTTCCAAGGCAAACAAGATTAAAAAACATCATAAGATGGAAAGACCTTTTGGGTCTTTTTTCGATGAATTAAAGTAAGCAATAAGAGTTTGTTTGTTTTTTGTAAAATGTTATAATAGGTGCTATGAAAAAACGTTATAATACATTAAATGATTATTATCGTCAGCTTTTTGGGGAGAAGATTTTCAAAGTTCCCATTGATGCGGGCTTTGATTGTCCCAACCGTGATGGAACGGTAGCCCACGGTGGGTGTACTTTTTGTACGGTATCGGGTTCAGGTGATGCCATCGTTGCCCCTGAGGCACCGATTCGCGACCAATTTTATAAAGAAATTGATTTTATGCATCGTAAATGGCCCAGCGTTCAGAAATATTTGGTGTATTTTCAAAATTTCACCAACACCCATGATAGGGTTGAAGTGATTCGAGAGCGTTACGAGCAAGCCATCAATGAACCTGGCGTGGTCGGTATTAACATTGGGACTCGTCCAGATTGTTTGCCAGATGAAACCATTGCTTATTTGGCGGAATTGTCTGAGCGCATGCATGTGACTGTTGAGCTAGGCTTACAGACCACTTATGAAAAAACGTCCCAGCTCATCAACCGAGCCCACACTTACCAATTGTACGTGGAAACGGTCAAACGCCTACACCAACAAGCTCCCAAGGTGGAAATCGTGTCGCATTTAATCAATGGCTTGCCAGGGGAAACGCCTGAGATGATGCTGGAAAATGTCAGACGTTGCGTGACGGATAACGATATTGACGGCATTAAACTGCATTTATTGCATCTCATGACCAATACCAGAATGCAACGCGATTATCACGAAGGGCGTCTGAAATTGCTCTCAATGGACGAATATGTCCAAATCATTTGCAATCAATTGGAAATCATTCCAAAATCTATCATCATTCACCGAATTACGGGTGATGCCCCGCGCGATATGCTTATTGGTCCAATGTGGAGCCTTAAAAAATGGGAAGTTTTAAACGCCATTGACGAAGAAATGGAGCGCCGAGGCAGTTATCAAGGCTGCAAGCTAGAAAATCAAGAGGTGTCTGTATGATAAAACGTCCTTTGCAGGTGTCACATACCTTTTTGGCGGAAGTTTTAGATAAAGAAGCCATTGCTGTGGATGCAACCATGGGAAATGGCAATGACACAGCCTTTTTGGCTGGCTTGTCAAAAAACGTTTATGCTTTTGATATTCAAGAACAAGCCCTAAAAAGTACGGCCCAGCGTTTGGAAAAAGCAGGTATCTGCAATGCCCACTTGATTTTAGCGGGGCATGAGCAGGTGGACCAGTACGTCACAGAGCCTATCCGTGCGGCTATTTTCAACTTGGGTTATTTACCAAGTGCTGATAAAACAGTGGTTACAAAGCCCGACACAACCCTTGTGGCTATTGAGAAAATCTTGGCCCAGCTCGAAGTTGGCGGTCGCTTAGCCATCATGATTTATTATGGACATGAGGGCGGTGACCAAGAAAAAGATGCTGTGTTGCACTTTGTGCAAAACCTTGACCAAAGGCTCTTTACAGCGATGTTGTACCAACCATTAAATCAAATCAATCAACCACCTTTTCTTGTGATGATTGAAAAATTAAAGAAAGTGAAAGAGGACTAATTTATGCATCCCCTAACGGTTCATGAAACCATTCAGCGTATGCACCAAAAATACTTGGAAACAGAAACGCCAACCGTTTACACTTTAGAAGAAGTGAGCGACCGTGTTTTGCTTATCAAAAGAAGATTGGCAAACTTGGAAAAAGAGCGCTGCATTTGCTTGAGAGAGGGCAGAGATGTCACACGAATTGACCAAAAAATTGCCAAACAAAAGGAACAATTTATGGTGAATTGTTTGCAAAAATAAGAATCAGAGGTGATGCTTATCGAGAGTTCTATCTTACTTATCGCATTTTTCTTAATGCTGATTGTATCTAATATCATCAATCGTCTATACCCTAAAATTCCCTTGCCTTTTATTCAGATTGTCTTGGGAATTTTGGTGGGTGTTTTAGCTAGAGAAAGCACATTAACACTCAATTCGGAGCTGTTTTTGGCTTTGGTTATTGGTCCGCTGAACTTTTGTGAGGGGCAAGAAAGTGATGTCATGACCTTTGTCAAATACAAGTCCATCTTGGCTTATTTGATTTTGCCAACGGTGTTTATCACCATGTTGACCGTTGGTTATGTGACTGGAAAATTATTGCCAGTTGATATTCCCTTGGCAGCTAGTTTTGCCTTGGGAGCTGCTTTAGCCCCAACAGATGCCGTCGCCTTTCTTTCCATTGCCAAACGGTTTAAATTTCCCAAACGAGTGGAGTCTATCCTGACCCTAGAAGGGCTCTTAAATGACGCCAGCGGTTTGATTTCCTTTGAATTTGCCGTTGCGGCTTTGATGACGGGAACCTTTTCGTTGCTTACGGCGAGTTTTAGCCTCTTTTGGGCTATTATCGGCGGTATTTTAGTCGGTATCTTATTTGCCTTGCTAAACCGTGGCGTTTTGTCTTTCCTTGAAAAGATTGATATTGCAGACGTGACAGGGGCGCTGTTGCTAGAATTATCCCTGCCAATTGTGTCTTATTTTGTTGCCAGTCTTTTTGGGGTGTCAGGTATCATCGCCGTGGTTATTGCGGGGTTATCTCAAGCCCGCCGTTTCAAACGCATTCGGCTATTTGATGCTGAGTTGGACCGCGTTAGTCAGATTATTTGGGAAACAGTCAGCTTTATGCTAAACGGCTTGGTTTTTACGGTCTTTGGTTACGAATTAACCCGCATCGTTGAGCCAGCCTTGGTCAATCCTCTAGTCAACAATTACCGTTTGCTGGCTATCGTTTTGACGGTGACGGTCTTGCTCTTTTTAGTGCGTTTTGTGATGATTAGCCTTTACTATGCTTTTCATTACCGTACCATGGTGCGTTCGCTAAGAGCAGCAATCAGAGAAATTCTCCTTTTGACCTTTTCAGGTGTTAAAGGAACGGTATCTATGGCAACCATTTTGCTTTTGCCACAATTCAACGCTTATGCTTACAGTTTGATTTTGTTTACCGTAGCAGCGGTTACCTTATTGAGTTTTGTGACGGGCTTGGTGGTTTTACCTTATCTTGCTCAGAGTTCAGATGGTGAAGAAAAGACCGATTACCTCACGCAAATCGCCATTTTGCACGAGGTGGTGCAAACCTTGGAAGATGATTTGAAAAACACTAAAGACGAAGACAAAGGAGCCCTGTATGCCGCTATTGACAATTACAATAGCCGTATCAAGCACTTGGTTTTGGAACAAGAACCCACGAGTGTCAAACGGGAATTGGTGTATTTGCGTTTGATGATTTTAGGAATTGAAAGTGACGGTTTGGAACATGCCTTTTCAGAAGGCCGCATTGAGTTGGTGGAATACCGCTTGTACCAACGTTATTTGCAAAATCTAGAACGTCAAATCAACCGTGGTTTCATCTCGACCTTTACGTATTTCTTTACCATTAGCATGCGAGGCATTCGCCGTTTGATTCGGGAAAGTTTGAGCTTGTGGCCGACCTTGCGTCGTTTCTTGTCAGGGCAGCCAAGAGAAATTCGCTTGACCGAAGAAAATCGAGAACGCCTGACTGAACTCTACCTCAGCAATACCGAATTGGTGCTAGAAGGTCTGCAAGATTTGGAAGGGGTTTACAACAGCGATTTGATTGCCTTTATGAAACGCTCTCGCTTGCAGGAAGTCGAAATCATCGAAACAGGTGTTTTTGTCGAACGTGTTATCGCTCATATGCGCTCAGACAATATTGATGAAATGTTGCGTGGCTATTATTTGGAGCGAAAAGTCATTGCGGAGTACGAAAGCCGTGGGGACATCACCCCAAGTTATGCGACCTTTTTACGCCGCAATGTTAACAAACTTGAAAGTTATTCCCTCAAAGATGACCTAGCCGAACCTTATAATCACGTTATTATTCAGTAATGATTACATAAAAAATAAAATATGTTATAATATAATCACTGTATTATTTTGATGCAGTGATTTATTCATATTAGTTTTTGAAGAACAGGAGTACATGTAATATGGAAGACCCCAGTCAGAACTTAGCATTACAATTTGTTTTATTATTGATTTTGACGCTCCTAAATGCCTTTTTCTCAGCTTCTGAGATGGCTTTAGTTTCCCTAAACCGTTCCCGTGTTGAGCAAAAAGCAGCAGAAGGCGACCGGAGATATACAAGATTATTGTCTGTTCTGGACAATCCCAACAATTTCTTATCAACCATCCAAGTTGGTATTACCTTTATTGGTCTGCTCCAAGGTGCGAGCTTGTCAGCTTCTCTAGGAAGTGTGATTGCGTCTTGGTTTGGTAATTTTGTTTGGGCTCAAACGGCAGGTAGTGTGATTTCACTTGTCTTTTTGACCTATATTTCCATTGTTCTTGGTGAGCTTTACCCTAAACGAATTGCCCTCAACCTCAAGGAAAATTTAGCGGTTGTTTCTGCCCCAGTCATTATCTTAATAGGAAAAATTGTAAGTCCGTTTGTTTGGCTACTCTCAGCATCAACCAATCTCTTGTCGCGTCTGACTCCAATGCAATTTGACGATGCAGATGAGAAGATGACCCGTGATGAGATTGCTTATATGTTGTCTAATAGTGAAGAAACGTTAGGCGCAGAAGAAATTGAGATGCTCCAAGGTGTTTTCTCTTTGGACGAATTGATGGCGCGTGAAGTGATGGTGCCCCGTACCGACTCCTTCATGATTGACATTAACGACGATACCCAAGACAATATTCAAGAAATTCTGAAACAAAACTTTTCACGTATCCCAGTCTATGACGACGATAAGGACAAGATTATCGGTATCTTGCATACCAAACGTTTGTTAGCTGCTGGTTTTTGCGATGGATTTGACAAAGTGGCTTTGCGTAAAATTTTACAAGAACCTTTGTTTGTTCCAGAAACTATCTTTGTGGATGATTTGTTGCGTCAATTGCGTAATACCCAAAATCAAATGGCTATCTTGCTAGATGAGTACGGTGGGGTTGCTGGTTTGGTCACCTTAGAAGACCTTCTTGAAGAAATTGTCGGTGAAATCGATGATGAAACCGATATGGCTGAACAATTTGTTCGCGAAATTGGTGATAATACCTATATTGTTCTTGGGACAATGACTCTAAACGAGTTTAACGATTATTTTGATGTGCAGCTAGAAAGCGATGATGTGGATACCATTGCTGGTTTCTACCTGACAGGTGTGGGCAATATCCCAACCCAAGAGAGTCGTGAAACCTTTGAAATCGACACCAAAGAAAAACATATTGCTATTACCAACGATAAAGTGAAAGATGGCCGTGTCACGAAATTGAAGGTTGTCTTTTCTGATATAGAACAGAGTATTGAAGAAGACTGAGCTAAACCTTAGTCTTTTTTCTTATGAAAATGCTATAATAATATTAGAAAAACGGTTACAAAGGAAATGACAATGACAGAAATAGATTATGGTAAAGTAACAGGAATGGTGCATTCCACAGAGAGTTTCGGTTCTGTTGATGGGCCAGGGGTACGATTTGTGATTTTCATGCAGGGCTGCAAGATGCGCTGCCAGTATTGCCACAACCCTGATACCTGGGCAATGGAAACCAACAAATCAAGAGAACGCACGGTTGATGATGTGTTAGAAGAAGCCCTTCGTTACCGCCATTATTGGGGGAAAAATGGAGGGATTACTGTTTCTGGTGGTGAGGCTATGTTGCAAATTGATTTTGTGACGGCTCTCTTTACCAAGGCTAAAGCTATGGGGATTCATTGTACCTTGGATACGTGTGGATTTAGTTTTCGCGATACGCCAGAATACCACGAGGTTGTGGATAAGTTGTTAGCAGTGACAGATTTGGTCTTGTTGGATTTGAAGGAAATCAATCCCAAACAACACATCGTGGTGACGCGTCAACCTAACACTAATATTTTAGCCTTCGCACGCTACTTGTCTGACAAGGGAGTGCCAGTGTGGATTCGCCATGTGCTAGTACCTGGCTTGACGGATTTTGATGAGGATTTGACTGAGCTAGGAAAATTTGTCGCGACGCTGAAAAATGTGGATAAGTTTGAAATCTTGCCTTATCATACCTTGGGTGAGTTTAAGTGGCGTGAATTGGGGATTCCTTATACCCTTGAAGGCGTCAAACCGCCAACCAAGGAACGCGTCCAAAATGCCAAAGAATTGATGCACACCGAATCTTATACCGAGTACATGAAACGCATCCACCAATGAGATATTGACATTGCCTCAAAACTTTGATAAGTTATAGCATAAGGTGAAAAAAGCATGAATAGTTACAAAGTTTTAAAATTTGATGAGGCCTTTGTTTACCTGATTCAAGATGGTAAGATTAAAAAAGTGGCGCGTGATTTATTTGATTTTGATATTAAATTGGGTGATACGGTTGATTATATTCAAGATGGAGATATCGTAGTGGTTTTGCCTAGCCAAAAAGCCACAGATAAGGTTGTGTATGATGAGGCTTCGACCAAATCAGCTCTTTTACAGGGCATTTTGAACCTCTTTTTAGAAACCCTAGCCATCCACAATAATGATTTGGGCAATCTCAAGAAAATCTTTTCGCAGTTGCTCGTAACTCTCTTTATGGCGTGGAGTTTAATTGGCGTCATTTTGATTGAGTTTTTGCTGCTGCTAGAATCGCTTATCGTTTTTGTATGGTGGTTATTGGTCAAGGGCGTTCGGAGTTTGCATTTGGTGGATAACAGCCGCCGCTACATGGCTTACCGTAAGGAAAAGAAAGCCACACAAAATCGTGAAAACCGCGAGGAAGAAGAACGTTTGTTGCGTTTGGCTTTGGCACAAGAAAAAACCAAACAAACAGAAACTAAAGCTACCGATGACGCTTCAGCTTCTGAAGAACAAGCACCAACTTCCAAAGAGGACACAGAGGAAAACTAAGAACTTCTATAGTCAGAGGATTACTGACCTAGGAGTTTTTTCTTTTGTTGCAACCTTCTAGGAAGTTGAAAGTATTACGCCTCGCATATAGCCTTTTTTGCTTTTTTTTGCTAAAATGAGAGAGAGAAGTAAAATAATAATGATGAGGTAGAAAACATGTCTAAAATTTTAGTTTTTGGTCACCAAAATCCAGACTCTGATGCTATCGGTTCATCAGTTGCTTATGCATATTTGAAACGTGAACTTGGTGTTGATGCTAAAGCTGTTGCCCTAGGCACTCCAAATGAAGAAACTGCTTTTGCTTTAGACTACTTTGGCGTAGAAGCACCACGCGTTGTGGAATCTGCAAAAGCTGAAGGGGCTGACCAAGTTATTTTGACAGACCACAACGAATTCCAACAATCAATCTCTGATATTCGTGACGTTGAAGTTATCGAAGTTGTTGATCACCACCGTGTTGCAAATTTTGAAACAGCTAACCCACTTTACATGCGTTTAGAACCAGTTGGTTCAGCTTCATCAATCGTTTACCGCCTATACAAAGAAAATAACGTTGTTATTCCTAAAGAAATGGCTGGTTTGCTTTTGTCTGGTTTGATTTCAGATACCCTTCTTCTTAAATCACCAACAACTCATGCCACAGACCCAGCTGTTGCTGCTGACTTGGCAGAAATCGCAGGTGTAAATCTTGAAGAATATGGTTTGGCTTTGCTTAAAGCTGGTACAAACTTGGCAACAAAATCTGCTGAAGAATTGATTGACATTGACGCCAAAACATTTGAACTTAATGGAAACCAAGTTCGTGTAGCACAAGTTAACACAGTTGATATTAACGAAGTTCTTGAACGCCAAGCAGAAATCGAAGCAGCTATTACAGCAGCAAATACTGCAAATGGTTACTCTGACTTTGTACTTATGATTACTGATATTCTTAACTCAAACTCAGAAATCTTGGCACTTGGTTCAAACATGGACAAAGTCGAAGCAGCTTTCAACTTCACACTTGAAAACAACCACGCTTTCTTAGCAGGCGCTGTTTCACGTAAAAAACAAGTGGTACCACAATTAACAGAAAGCTTTAACGCTTAATTAATAAGGGATAATAAAAAAGCGACGTGAGTCGTCTAAAAATCTTAGAATTTTATATTAAAACTAAAGTGAGATAATTATTGTATCTCGCTTTTTTTCTGGGTTTGTCCCATAATTTTTAACGTTTTTAGAAAGTTACTATAATCTATTCAGAGGAGTATTTGTTATGATATAATGAGCACAAAGCGAAAGAAAAATGAGAGATTATTATGAAAAAAGCTTGTTTTATTTTTTCTTGTTTATTATTAGTAGGCTGTCATCAGGAATCAAATAATACTAAAACAACGCAAAGTAGTGAGAGAATACAAACTTCTAGCAGTAGTAATATATCATCACAAGAAGAGAGTAAAGATTATAGTGAATGGTACCTAAATTATAAGTATTATTATGTTCAATCTAATACATCATCATTAATGTTTGGAGGCTTGTCATTAAATAATGATGGTACCGCAATATTATGTAGATCTGGTGCAGAGCTAATGGCATATAATCAAGGAAGTCCTCTGATAGGGACATACACAATCAAAGAGTATAAAGGATCGGATTCTATTCAAACCTATGTCACTTCGGGAAATATGACCGTAAATGGTGAAGAACCTAGTCGAACAGCAGTTATGCCGAGTATTAAGATTGTAATTAATATTTCTTCTGAAGACATTCAGCGAGTTAATGGTACAGTTGAATTTTCAGAAGATCAAACGACAGAGGTATTATATGGCTATGCCAATGATGAAGGAAATAAAGTATTGACAACAGGAGAAGGAAATCAGTCAGCAATACAGGTTTATTTTCACAGAAAACCTAATAAAACAGAATATGTTGTTAATGCAGATGAGGTAAATTTGCGTTCTAAACCAAGCTTAAATTCTGATATTATTGATTCAAGACGAAAGGGTGATATTCTACAAGTATCTGATTATGTTAATGGTGATAAATATAATGATATTTCAACTTGGTAAGAAGTAATCCTTGATGGAAAAGTATGTTACGTTTGGTCAGGTGCTCTTCAAGTAAAATCAGCTTATGAGCAAGAACAACAATCAGTCAAAGATATTGATTTAACTGCAATCAGTAAAGGTGATTATGAATCGTTAGTGGGAACATGGGTTAATGGTAGAGGTGATACTCTTGTCATTCAAGCAGATGGATCTGTTGTCAGTACAGTAAGCGGAAGGACGGGCGAAGGAAGTTTGGGAGGTGCTTTTAGATATGAAAGTGATGGTGTTCCTTATATTGGAGTCAGTAATGGGTATACTGGAGGTTTATTAGCATTGCTTAAGGTTGGTTTTAAGACAACAGGAGATAATTCGGATACTTCTAAACCACGAATTGTACCAACTCAAAATGGTGTATATAATTTACCAGCTGATCTTACTATTATCGTCAATAGTATAATTAATTAAGGAGAAAAATTTTAGAATGAAAAAGATAGCTTTACTAGGAATGATGGGATTATCGATATTGTTTGGTTGCTCTAAAAAAGATAGTAATCAAGCGGCGACAGGCAGTTGGTATACTAGTTCAAATGAAAGTAGTAGCTCGACTTCTAGTTCATCACAGACAGAAAGTAATGAGGAAGTAACAGGTAATAATAGTATTTATGATATCGTTTTAGAAAAACTTAGAAATGATACAAGTGATACTCCAGCGACGCATTACGCTTATTATGATATTGATGGGAATGGTCAGGATGAACTATTTTCTGGACGGTACTGGGAGTCTACGGGAACAGTTGAATTTGCGGCTCTTTATTATGATAATAACGGAGTAGCTGACTATTTGGCACAAAGTTATGTTGCATCAAGTGGTGGTTATCGAGAAGCTGCAAATATTTACACAGATGGAACGATTATTACTGCTAAGTGGACGTCAACAGGAACAAAAATGGAAGATACCCAGTATCAATTGAGAGCAGATAATAGTGGTATTGATACTATAAAAAGTGCTACTGTACCGATTGGGAGAGATGTAGAGTTGTCGGATTATTTTGACATCAAGGGGAAAAAAGAGTTTGATTTTAGTATTTTGGATTGGCAACCTTTGGCATCAGAACAGACTTCTTCAGGTGATTTAAATATTGACCAGATACTTAATGGAGATTATACATCATTAGCTGGAACATGGAAAAATGGTAGAGGGCAAACTTTTGAATTTAGTGATGAAGGAATGCTTGAAGGAATGAATATTAGTTCGCCACGAGAAAGTTCTTATGGAACAGTTATCTTAGCATGTGGTTCAGCTAACGGTGCACCCGGTGGATTTGCTATTGAAGTTTACTCTACTGGTGTCAAAAATCCCAAAGGAGATCATTCGGATTCTTCCCAATCAAGGTTGATTGCTGGGCAACAATTTATTGACTTTCCTGCAGAAGCATATTATTATAGAGAATAACAAAACAAAAGCAAACGAATCGTTGGTTTGATTGGTTTGCTTTTTATTTTTGGGATGTTATTCTTGATCACGGATAAAGGTGAGGGTTTGGTCTTTGGATAATTCTGGTGAGAATTGGAAGCCGTCAAAGGTTAGGTGTTTGATTTGCTCAATGGTTTCAATTTGTTTTTCAGCCATGAGTGAGACCAAACGACCACGTCCTTTTTTAGAAATGGTTGAATGAACTTTTGGCTTTCCGTTTCTATTTTCCATAAAGACAATTTTAACTATGCGTTTGCGGATATTTGGAGAGAAAACTTGCTCAAATTCTGATGACAGTAATGAAATGATGAGTTCGTCATCTTGGACTTCTTCGTCATATTGTTGTCTCCAAAATTGTTTTAATGATGTGTTGTCAATCTTGAGATTTCCTTGAAAATCAAGGCGATGTGGTGCGATTAACGTCATGGGACTGATTAAACCGTATAAGGCAGTAGCGATACGAAGGTGGTTATCAAGATAATGTCGCTCCGCTTCAGTTACCTGAGTTCGTTTCATATACCGATACATGAGACCGTCATATAATAGCCATGCGTGGTAGGTTTTGACTTCCCCGTCAGCAAGACGTTTCCAGCGCAGCCATTCTTGGTCAGCCTTGTTGGAATTAATTTTGTAAAAGTTGGCCAAGTCATCAACAGCGTATTCGCGTATGGTTTTGAGAACTGTTTGACTCATAGGAGTTAGGTTTTGACTTGGAAAAGCATCTTGGTTGGTATGTAATTCTTTGGCGTTAGGAATTAATATTTTCATACTGGCATTATAGCATATCACTAGAGCGTGCTACAATGTTTCGGTTTAAGTGAGAAAGTTTTACAGCCGTCAGGCTGGTTTTTTGTTATAATAAGGCTATGACTATTCAGGAATTGCAGGCGGGGGATTTGCTTTTTGTGAAGGATGCGTCCGACCTGTCACAAGCTATTCAAGAGGCAACAGGAAAGTATAGCCATGTTGCCATTTATTTTGACCACATGATTTACCATGCCACGAGAGATAAGGGCGTGATTAAGGAAGATTTGGCGGCTTTTTTAGCCAGTCATTCGCAGGCAATTGCCGTCTATCGCTATCCGCAAATAAACGTGGAAAAGGTCTTTAGGGCTGCGGAAAATTTACTCGGAAAGCCTTACAATGACAGCTTTTACCCCGACAATGATGCTTATTATTGCTCACAATATATTGCTAGTATTCTGCCTATTTTTCCCCCTATCCCCATGCAGTTTGGTGATGGTAATCAAGAGATTTCCCCTTTTTGGCAGGCTTATTATGATAAACTTGGGCTTGCTGTGCCATTCAATCAACCTGGGACCAATCCCAGCCAATTAGCACAGTCTAAGCTATTACACTATGTAGGAGAATTGATATGATTCGTATATTTAATCCAGATAAATGGACTCGACAAGCTTTTTTTAAAGACTTGGTAGCTTTTTTGTACCAGCACGATGATGTGACCTTGCGTCAGATAAAGGCGGCATTTCCCGAGGTGACCAAAATTGACCGTTTGTTGGAGGAGTACATTCAGGCAGGGTACATTATCCGTGAAAATAAACGCTACACGATTGGTTTGGACTTGTTAGAGGATGTGGCTTGTGTGAGCTTAGATAGTCAGGTTTTTGTGGATGACCAAAGCGAGGTTTTTGCTGAGCTTATGGCGCTGCGTTTTGAAACCGAACTAGCTAATACAACCAACGACTTGGTTGTGCGAGAAGAAACAGGTATTGCACGAGATGACTTGACCTTGGCCAATTACTTTTTCAAGCTGGATGAGAATTTGCCTCTTTCAGCTGCCCAAAAGCCGCTCTATGATTTGTTAGGGGATGTCAATCCTCAGTATGCCTTGAAATACATGACAACATTTCTCTTAAAATTTGCACGCAAGGACGAGGTGGCCCAAAAACGCCCTGATATTTTTGTCACAGCCTTGGAGTTATTGGGTTACATTCACAAAAATGACCAAGGCAAATATGTCTTAAAGATGCTTTTTGACACGGAAAATTTTCTATTGATTAGCAAAGCCTAAAGAAAATCCCTAGACCGAGATGGTTTAGGGATTTTATGCTGTTTTTGACATGAGGTAGAGGAAATAAGGCGCTCCGATGATGGCAACGACGATGCCTGTGGGAATGCCTGTTCCAACTAAGAAAATACGGCCAAGGGTATCGGCGATTAGGAGCAATAGCATTCCCATTATCATGCTGGCAGGTAGGCTAACGCGGTGGTCGCTGCCTAGAAAGCGGCGCGTGATGTGTCCAGCCAGTAAGCCAACAAAGGTGATATTGCCAACGAGTACCACGCTAATGGCAGCTAAGGCTGTGGCTAATACGAGAATATAGAAGCGTTCTCGTTTCAGATGTAATCCCAAAGCTAGTGCGCTTTCTTCGTTTAGGGTCATGATGTTTAAAGCGTAACTACGGCTGTAAGTTGCCAGCCAGATGAGAATGAGCAGCGGCGCCAAAATTATCAGCGTTTGCCAATTGCCGCCAGTCACCTTCCCGCTTAACCAAGAAACGATGTAGTCCGTTTCATTTGGGTCAAGTTGGTCCATGACAGCCACCATCAAACCAGACAGCAGACTGGAAATCCCCACCCCTGCAATAATAAGGCGTGTTGGATTGATGGGCTGATTTTTCCGATAAGATACGAGATAAACGATGCAAATGGTTAGCATCCCGCCTAGCATGGCAAAGCATGGCATAAGTGCAATAACCAGTGGATGACTCGTGTCTAACAATCCAATCATCAGAGCAATGACCAGCCCAGCGCCTGTATTGATGCCCAAAATACCTGAGTCTGCCAAGGGATTTCGCGTCAGCGTTTGCAATAATACCCCTGCCAAAGCCAGCGAGGCACCTCCCAGCAAACAAGCCAAAATACGTGGCAAACGGATGTCTAAAACGATGAGTGAAGTGGTTGGGTCGGCCTGCCCTAAAAAGACTTGAAGGACGTCGCCAAAGGACGAATGCGCATACCCAAGCGACAAAGATAGGAGGAAGGCTAGGACGAGCAAGACGCTTAACAAGATAAAATGACGAGCAGTAGGTCGTTTTGCAGTCATGCTTGTTCTCCTTTTCTAACCAACCATAAAAAGCAAGGCAAGCCGATGATGCTGATGATAGCGCTGAGTGGCGTTTCAGTAGGTGGATTCATAACGCGACTCACCAAATCCACCCACAGCATAAATGTGCTACCTGCAAAAGCTGTTAAGGGCAGAATGAGGCGGTAATCTTTTGCCACAAACAGTTTTATAAAATGTGGAATGATAAGGCCTACGAAAGCAAGACTTCCCACCAAGGCAACTGCAGCAGCAGACAAAATCACCACAATACCAAGAAAAGTCACGGTCATGGAGAAAGTTTCTTGCCCTAAAGATTTAGCAACGGTTTCGTCAAGGCTTAAAATGGTCAATTGATGGGCGAATATTTGGGCTAGAATCAAGCCAAGGACAATGACAGGAGCGATAATGCCCAGCATTTTCCAATTGACCTGAGCCAAGCCACCAGCCTGCCAGCCAATAACAGCCTTTGACAAATCAAAATACAAGGTCAAAGCTTGTCCGATAGCTGACAATAGCATAGCAACCATAGCCCCTGCCAAAATCAATCGCAGTTGCTGGTAACCCATTCTAGGACGATAAGCCAAGCCAAAAACCAAGAGTGCCGCTACAATAGCTCCTAATAGGCAAAGGACCAACATCACGCTATAATGCATACTCCCCAAAAATGCATAGCCCGCAATCAGTGCCAATCCAGCACCGGCATTGATACCCAAAAGCCCAGGGTCAGTAATGGGATTGCGTGTGATGCCCTGCATGATTGCCCCAGCTTGCGCCATGGCAGCACCAACCAAAATAGCAGCCAGCGTTCTTGGTAAGCGTAAATCAATAATGACATCTTGCACTGGCGAATCCGTCAAAGGGTGCTTGAGCACTTGAACGAGCTGGCTATTGGAATAGGTGATGGCACCAAAGCGAAGCTCTCCATACCAGCCCAGCCCAAAAAGTAGGCAGAGACAGATAAGGAAAAGCCAAGTAGCAGCGGTTTTATTTTTTTGAAAAAGAAGGGAGATTGGTTTCATGAGATTTCCTTTTCAGAAAGCATTGGATTGATAGGGATTAAGCGTTGAGTTCTTTGATGGCTGTCACGAAAACGTCGAGTTGTTTATCTAATGACAAGGGGTCTGAGAAATAAAAGAGATTTTCATCGACTTCTAAGACGTGCTTGTTTTTGACGGCAGAGAGGTTGTTCCAAACGTCGCTTTCTTTCAGGGAAGCTGCCACGTTTTGGCTGTCCTTGCTGGTGTTAACCACCAAATAATCCCCAACATAATCGCCTAGCACTTCTTGAGAAATATTTAGCCAGCCTGCAGGAAAGACGTCTTCTTGCACTTTTTGAGGAGCAGCATAGCCAAGAGCGTCATAAATCAGTTCTCCACCACGTCCCCAGTTCTTACCGTAAAGGTAAATGTCCTTATCATAAAAATCCATGATGGTAAAGGTGCTTGATGGGTCGATGTATTGGCTCAATTCTTCCTTGGTAGCCTTGGTTTTTTCTTCCCACTGGTTTAGCCATTCTTTGGCTTTGTCTTCTTTGTCAAAGACCTTTCCAAGAGCGGTCATCATTTCCAAGTAATTGTTTTTGCCGTAATCAATGACCAAAACAGGAGCAATGGCTTTTAATTGAGCGAGGTTGCTATCAGTTGAAAAGGCAATGATTAAATCAGGCTTTTGCGCAGCGATAGCTTCGGTATCATCTGAAGTCAGATGCACAGCCTTATCCAATTGTTTTTCAAAAGCAGGGTTGTTTTTTTCCAAATCTAAGGAATAACTAGACACATTGACCCCAAGTTCCAAGAGGTAGCCTGTGTAAGAATAGGCAAAATTGACGACTTTTTTAGGATTTTTGGGAATGTCCCCTTCGTAAGAGAAGCCAGTGATTTTAGGCATGCTAGACAAGTCTGCCTGCTTGGTATCAGATGATGAGTTATTTTTGTGGCAAGCCACGAGTGTAAAGGTTGCTAGAAATGTTGCTAAAGCGACGAAAAACTTTTTCATATTATTCTCCAAATGATTAATCTATGTCAGCTGATAAGTCAGCAATATTGGGCGGTTGTGGATAGGGTCTTGAACGATCTGGGCATCGATGTTGAAAATATCACGCAAAATAGCTGGCGTCATAATATCGGTGATGCTGCCGTGATAAGCGATTTTTCCAGATTTCATAGCGATTAAGGTATCCGAAAAACGTGCGGATAAATTCAAATCGTGCAAGACCATGATAATGGTTTTCTTGGTTTCAGTGTTGAGCTTTTTGAGCAATTCCAAGACTTCCAATTGGTGATTCATGTCGAGATAAGTGGTTGGCTCGTCCAGAAAAATCGTGTCGGTGTCTTGTGCCAAAGCCATGGCAATCCAAACACATTGCCGTTGCCCACCAGAGAGGGAATCAACGCTTTCATTAGCAAGGTCAGCCACCTTGGTCATCTCCATCGCCCAATTGATTTTGTCCTTGTCCTCTTTGGTCAATCGTCCCCAAGAATTTTGGTGAGGAAAACGCCCATAAGAAACCAATTCATAAACTGAAATACCGTCCGTTGCCTCAAGCATTTGTGGAAGCAGGGCTAGTTTTTTCGCCACTTCCTTAGTTGGCAAGTGTACGATAGACTCTCCGTCAATTAAAACATGCCCAGATTTCACAGGGTGAATGCGAGTCAAGGCTTTTAATAAAGTGGATTTGCCGCAACCATTTGCCCCAATAATCGTGGTGATTTCTTGCTTGGCAATGGTGACAGATAGCTTGTCCAAAATAAGCTTGTCCTCATAGGCAACTGAGATATTTTCAGCAGCAATTTGTGACATACAAGTCCTCCTTTCTAGAAAATGTCTTTTTTATTGTAACAAGAAAAAAAGCCTGAGAAAAGGCTTTTTCTATGATTGCTACTTGGTTAGAATCATTCAAAAGTTTACTTAAAATCATTCTAATTCAAGGTATTTTTTGGCGATTTGCAAATCTCCAGCGTAAGGCGTGTGTTCTCCGTTGACGATTTGGTAAGCGTCAGCCCCTTTTCCTGCAATGATAACAGCATCATCTTGTGTTTTTGTTAATGTCATAGCGTGCGCGATAGCTTTTTCACGGTCCACTTGAATGGTAAGCGGACGGTTGACTTGGCTGGCAATTTCTTCGGCAATAGCTTGCGGGTCTTCGTAGTTAGGGTCATCTGCCGTCAAAATCACGTGTAGATTAGGGTGGGCATTGATGATGCGGGCAAAATCAGCTCGGCGACTTTCCCCTTTATTACCAGTCGCTCCCAAAATCAAATACAAGTTTCCTTTTTGGTGTTCTTCCACGACAGACAACAATTTGGCAAGGCTATCTCCGTTATGGGCATAGTCCACAAAGACCTTAGCACCATTGGCTTGGGTGATGACTTCCATACGACCTGGGACGCTGGTTTCAGCAATTCCTTTTTGAATATCATCAAGGCTAGCTCCTAGACGGTGGCAGGCAAGTCCAGCTGCCAAGGCATTTTCTTGGTTAAATGAACCAATGAGCTGAATATCGTAGTGCCCAGCCAAGGTTCCTGCCACGTCAAATGCAAAAGCTTTGCTATTGTGGATAGTATTGTCAGTCGTTTTGCCGTAAAAATCATGCGGTTTGTCAGCCACTTGTTGGGCCACCACTTTGAAATGGTCCATGTCAGCATTGACCACAACCGCTTTGCTATTAGCCATCAACAGACGCTTGTGGTAGAAATAATCCTCAAAGGTCGGATGCTCAATAGGTCCAATATGGTCTGGGCTGATGTTGAGAAAAGCGCCCACATCAAAGCTCAAACCATAAACACGGTCAACAAGATAAGCCTGACTAGACACTTCCATGATGAGATGGGTCATGCCGTTGTCTACCGCTGTCGCCATCATTTTGAAGAGGTCAAGGCTCTCAGGAGTTGTCAGATGCGATTTGAAAAAAGTCTTTCCATCAAGCGTGGTGTTCATGGTTGAGAGCATGGCTGGCTTGTGGCTTTGTTTTAGAATATGGTAGGCAAAATAAGCCGCCGTAGTCTTGCCCTTCGTTCCTGTAAATGCCAGCAAATGCAATTGTTTTTCAGGGTGTCCGTAAAAGACCATAGCAATCAAACTCATGGCTTTTTTGATGTCCGTCACGATGATGGCTGGAATCGCAAGACCATAATCCACTTGGCTCACATAAAAGCCTAGCCCTTTTTGAATAGCTTGCTCAAGGTATTCTTTTTTAAACGTCGCTCCCTTGGCAAAGAAAAGGGTGTCTTGGTCTACATCGCGACTATCAAAGCTGATGTGCTTAAACTGCGGATTTTCAGGCCAATCAAGGCTGTAATGATTGCCAAAGATAATCTCACGAAAATTGTGGTCTTTGGTTAAAATCTGGATGGTTTCTTCAAGTGTAATCATACGTTCTATTTTAGACTTAAAGTCTTTAATTTACAAGTCATAAGCAAAAGTTTATAATAAAACGTAACGCTTATTTTTAAAATTTACATCTAGAGAGAATACTATGTCTGAAAATAATACAACAACGACACAGCAACAACAGATGGTCCGTGGGACGGCTTGGTTGACGGCTTCCAATTTTCTCAGCCGCCTGCTCGGTGCTTTCTACATTATTCCTTGGTACGCTTGGATGGGAACGCACGCCGAACAAGCCAATGCCCTTTTTGGAATGGGGTATAACATTTATGCCGTTTTTCTTCTCATATCAACGGCAGGAATTCCTGTTGCCATTGCCAAACAGGTTTCCAAGTACAATGCCCTTGGTCAAGAAGAAACCAGCTACCACTTGCTGCGGAAAATACTGAAATTAACCAGTATTTTAGGGCTGATTTTTGCAGCCATCATGTATCTAGGCTCGCCGCTTCTGGCTGCTTGGAGTGGTGGTGGGGAAGACTTAGTTCGTGTCATGAAAAGCTTGTCTTGGGCCCTGCTGATTTTCCCTTCAATGAGTGTTTTACGTGGCTTTTTCCAAGGTTTCAATAATTTAAAACCCTACGCCATGAGCCAAATTGCTGAGCAAATTATCCGCGTGATTTGGATGCTGCTCACTGCCTATATCATCATGAATATCGGCTCTGGAGATTATGTGAATGCCGTCGTGCAATCCACTTTTGCAGCCTTCATTGGAATGATTGCCAGCGTCTTGGTTTTGGTAGTTTTCTTGTGGCGAGAAGGCAAATGGCAAGCTATTTTTGCTGGCAATACCAACGACGTGACGGTTGACACGCAAGCCCTTATCCTTGAAACAATAAAAGAAGCCATTCCTTTTATCATCACAGGAGCAGCTATTCAGCTCTTTCAAATTGTGGACCAAATGTCCTTCATCAATACGATGACATCTTTTACATCGTATAGCAACAAAGACCTGCAAATCTTGTACGCTTTTCTATCAAGTAACCCTAACAAGATTACGATGATTTTGGTGTCTATTGCAACGGCTATCGCAGGTGCGGGTATTCCCCTATTAACCGAAAACTTTGTCAACAAAGACAAAAAAGCCGCTGCTCAATTAGTTGTCAACAACTTGCAAATGCTTTGGATGGTGCTCTTCCCAGCCTTGGTTGGAGCCATTATCTTGGCAGAACCTATCTATACGCTCTTTTACGGAGCTCCAAGCAATACAGCTCTCTGGCTTTTTGTGGGGGCCTTGATTCAGGTTATTTTCCTAGCTCTTTACAGTTTGTTAGCACCAATGCTTCAAGCCCTCTTTGAACCTCGCAAAGCTATCCTTTACTTTGTCTATGGTTTGGTGGTGAAGATTGTGCTGCAAATTCCATTTATCTATGTGTTCCAAGCTTACGGTCCTTTGATTTCAACGGCGATTGGCTTAGCTGTGCCCATTGTCTTGATGTACCGTCGTATTCATGAAGTGACTGGCTTTAATCGCCAAGGGTTAAGACGTTCGATTCTCTTGATGACGCTATTAGCACTTATCATGGGTGTGGTTGTGGCTATAGCAGCTTATGGGCTTCATTTTGCCATTAGTCCGACAACACGTCTTGGTAGTGTGGTTTACATTGCCTTGGTTGGTGCGATTGGCGTCCTTGTCTATGGTTTTTTGACCCTAGCCACTCATTTGCTGGATAAACTCATCGGAACACGCGCCAAAACCTTGCGTCAAAAATTACACTTACCTTAAGATATTAAAAAAGCACCCTTGCGGTGCTTTTTTGTGTTATAGTTTTGACTTATAGCTCATTATCAAGAATTAGAATAACCAAAAAGCCTGTCTAATGCCTAATAAGTGGTAGAATAGTGATAACATTTAAAAAGAGATTGATTGCTTTGGAGCAATCAAAAGAAAGGGGACTAGAATGACTAACGAATACAAATTAGCCACTATCTTGGCACATACGGGAATCAAATCAGACGAAGCAACAGGAGCCTTGGCGGCACCCCTTCACTTTTCCACAACTTATCAACACCCTGAATTTGGCAAATCAACAGGTTTTGATTACACACGCACCAAAAATCCAACGCGCGCGACCTTAGAAAAAACCTTAGCAGCGATTGAACAAGCTGATTATGCCCTAGCCACATCCTCTGGTATGAGTGCTATTGTGCTGGCTTTTGAAATCTTTCCTGTCGGTGCTAAAGTAGTTGCGGCGCGTGACTTGTACGGTGGGTCTTTCCGCTGGTTCAACGACAAAGAAAGCGAAGGACGTTTTACCGTTGAGTATGCCAATACAGAAAGCGACTTGTTGGCAGCCATTTCTGATGATACTGACATTGTTTACATCGAAACCCCAACCAATCCCTTAATGGTCGAATTTGATATTGCGACGGTTGCCAAAGCCGCTCACGCCAAAGGAGCCAAACTCATTGTGGATAACACTTTTTATAGCCCTATTTACCAAAATCCTATTCCTCTTGGAGCAGATATTGTGGTGCATTCGGCAACCAAGTACTTGGCAGGGCACAATGACGTTTTAGCAGGGATTGTAGTGACCAATGACCAAGCCATTTATGACAAACTCTTCTATAATTTAAACACCACAGGCTCAACCCTATCGCCTTTTGATTCATACTTATTGATGCGTGGCTTAAAAACCCTCAAATTGCGCATGGAAAAAGCCACTGAAAATGCACGTGAATTGGTTACTTTTTTGAAAACCTTGCCAACAGTTAAGGAAGTTCTTTATACAGGAAAAGGTGGCATGATTTCCTTTAAAGTGGCTGATGAAAGCAAAATTCCAACGATTATCAACCGCTTGGAAGTTATCACGTTTGCGGAAAGTCTTGGCGGTGTGGAAAGCCTTATCACCTACCCAAGAACGCAAACCCACGCTGATATTCCAGAGGACGTCCGCCTGTCTTACGGCTTGACCAATGATTTATTGCGTTTGTCTATTGGTATCGAGGACGTAGACGATTTGAAGCAAGATTTGAAAGCAGCATTGGGGGCTTAATATGGGACAATACGATTTTACAACCAGACCCAATCGCCTAAATCAATTTACTTATAAATGGCAAGCGTCGGAAAATGACCCTGATTTGCTACAACTTTGGGTGGCAGATATGGATTTTTTCCCTGTTCCAACTATCAAGGAAGCTATCATCAACTATGGTCAGGAGCATATTTTTGGATATAATTATGCCAAAGACTCGCTGTATCAAGCGGTGATTTATTGGGAGAAAAAGGAGCATGGCTACGCTATCAGTAAGGAAGACATTGCCTTTATTGACGGCGTTGTTCCTGCTATTTCCGTTGCTATTCAGGCCTTTACCCAAAAAGGCGACGCTGTTCTCATCAATTCGCCTGTTTATTACCCTTTTGCCAGAACCGTTCGTTTAAACGACCGCAAATTGGTGGAAAATTCCCTTCTCATTCGAAATGGGCATTTTGAGATTGATTTTGAGCAGTTGGAAAAAGACATTGAGGATAATGAGGTCAAGCTCTACATCTTTTGCAGTCCTCACAATCCAGGTGGGCGCGTGTGGTCCAAAGAGGAACTCCAAAAAATCGGTGACCTTTGTGCCAAACACGGTGTTATCTTGATTTCCGATGAAATTCACCAAGATTTAGCCCTTTTTGGCAATACCCACCATTCTTTTAACACGGTGGACGAGCGTTTCAAGGATTTTGCCATCATTCTTTCATCAGCGACAAAGACCTTTAACATCGCGGGAACAAAGAACAGCTTTGCGATTATCCAAAATCCGCAATTACGCGATGCTTTCAAACGTGTCCAATTAGCCAATAATCAGCACGAAGTGCCAACCTTGGGCATGATAACAACCGAAACCGCCTTTACTTATGGCAAACCTTGGCTAGAAGAATTGAAATCAGTCATTGAGGAAAACATCACTTACGTTGTGGATTACTTGGGGGAAAATACTAATATCAAGGTCATGAAACCTGAAGGGACCTATCTGATTTGGCTTGATTTTTCAGCTTACGGCATTCAACAACCCCAGCTCAACGAAAAATTGCAAAAAGAAGCGCGTGTGGTCCTAAATGACGGAGAGCATTTTGGGGAAGAAGGCAAGACCTTTGCCCGCCTCAATGTCGCCGCTCCCCTTGAAACCATCAAAGAAGCCACCATGCGCATAGCAGATACCTTTGGAAAAATCAACTAGTGAAACCATCAAAAGACTTGGCAACAAGTCTTTTGATTTTTTTGATTTGAATTGTCATAAATTGCTAAAAAGGAGTCGCTTTTTGCTGTTCTGTTTTTAGGGGTGGCGGTGTAAACTAATACCATAATGTCGAGAGAGGCCAAATAAAAAAATAACTAAAAAACGAAAGAGGTATTTGATTATGCCATACCAAAGTAAAAACCCATATAACAACGAAGTTCTTGCAACATTTGATACATTAACAGATGCTCAATTAGAAGAAAAATTAGCCAAAGCTCACGAAGCTTTCCAATCTTGGAAAAACACAACGTTTGAAGAACGTGCAGCAATCCTTCACCGCGCTGCTGAATTAGTTATGGAACGCCGCGAAGAGTTGGCAAGCTACAATACACTTGAAACAGGAAAACTCTTCATGGAATCAGCTTGGGAAATGAACGTGGTTGCTGATATGTTTAACCACTACGCTGATCACGGTGCTGAATACTTGAAACCAGAAATCATCAAAAACCCTGACCAAAACGCAGGTGATGCAGTAGGTATCTACCAACCAACAGGAATTATTTACCAAATCGAACCATGGAACGCTCCTTACTTCCAAATCGTTCGTCCAATGTCAGCAACCCTTATGGCAGGTAACGTGATGGTCTTGAAACACGCTTCAAACGTACCACAATGTGCCCTTGCAATGGAAAAATTGATGCGTGACGCTGGTGCACCAGAAGGTGTCTTCACAAACTTGTTTGTCAGCTACGAACAATCTGACCGTGTCATTGCTGACCCTCGTGTGACAGGTGTGACTATTACAGGTTCAACAGAAGTTGGACGTGGTGTGGCTGCAACAGCTGGTCAAAACCTTAAGAAAATCGTCCTTGAATTAGGTGGTTCTGATACCATGGTTGTTCTAGACGATGCAGATATGGAAAAAGTGATGCAAGGTGCTATGGTTGGACGCCTAACCCTATCAGGTCAAGCTTGTGTAGGCGACAAACGTATATTCATTCACTCTAGCCTTTATGATACTTTCATGGAACAAATCAAAGAAGCTGTTTGCAACTTGGTATCTGGTGACCCAATGGACCAAGCAACAACTCTAGCTCCTGTTGTGAATAAAAAAGCCGCTGATAAAGTTCGTGCACAAATTGCCCTTGCCGTTGAACACGGTGCAACAGCAACAACTTATGGTCAACCTGTCCCAGAAGACACAGCCTTTGTTCAACCGACTATCTTAACAAATGTGACTCCAGATAACCCAATCTTCAACGAAGAAATCTTTGGTCCTGTCTTGATGATCTTCTCATTCGACACTGAAGAAGAAGTGGTTGCCCTTGCTAATGGTACACAATACGGTCTAGGTAGCTCAGTTTACACGGAATCACCAGAACGTGCTTACCGCCTTGCTGCACAAATGGAATCAGGTGCAGTCAGCGTTAACCAACCAACTCTTCCATCACCAGCTATTCCATTTGGTGGTATCAAAAACTCAGGTTACGGCCGTGAATTAGGTGCTGACGGTATCCGTGAATTTACTAACCAAAAATACATCAATAGCAATAGCATTGATATGAAAGTTTTCCATTTATAATTATAGATAAGACGACTCCTTAAGAGGCTAAGAGGCTACACTCTTTTTCTTTTTAGCAGTTCATTTTGATGAAAGCTGTCAGGGATTGTCGTAAAATGGCAAATGAAAGGCATCCTTTATCATTTTATTTCCAATACTTTAGACGTATAATAATAGTGTCAAAAGTTAAGAGTCAACATCTTAAGGATGTGTTGACAGGTACTTGTAAGAAAGGAAAAGAGTATGGCAACAGCAATTATTTTAGTTGCTACTGGTGAAGTAGGTGGCCATATTTTAAATGAAACACTGAAAAGTGCTTACTATGATAAGGTTTATGTCCTAGGACGTGAGTCTATTCGACGTTTACCAGACCATGACAAGATGAAGAGAATCTTGATTGATTTTAACCATCCGATTGTCGATGATGTGGTGTTACAAGACGCAGATGTCTTTTTCGTCATTGGAACAGATGACCGCAAGTTATTTGAAAAAGTTGATTTTGGCTATGATTTCCAATTCGCGAAAATTTGTCAAGGTAAAATCAGAAGCTTTAATTTAGTATCTGCTATGGGTGCCAATAGCCAAATATCTTATTACAAATATTTGCAAGTTAAAGGGCGCTTAGAAGATTCGCTACGCAGTATGTCACTTGGTGATGTGCGTTTTTACCATCTGTCAATGCTCATCGCCCCTGACCGCGAGAACCTGCCACTTGGCGATGCCATTTGGATTAAGATTTTCCAAGTCATCTCACCTGTCCTAGTCGGACCAATGTCTGGCTGGAAAGGTATCACCCCACAAAACGTTGCGCAAGCAATGGTGAAAAATGCAGAACGCCGCACCAAACAAACGGTTTACCTGCATGATGACATGATGAACAGCGTTCATTAAAAACATGACGAAAAATGTTATTGCGTTTGTCATTAACTGTCATAATAATGGCGTTATAAGTTATGGCAAAAGCCAAAATTAAGGACTATAATAAAGACATCAATTGAAAAAGAAGAAATAGAGATAAGAAAAAATGAAAAAGGTTATTTTGTTAACAGGAGCAAGTAGTGGTATTGGTTATCAAACAGCAGAAGATTTGGCTGGACAAGATCATATCGTTTACGGTGCAGCACGTCGTTTGGATGCTATGGAACCTTTGAAAGCTAAAGGTGTTAAACCAATCTACCTAGACGTGACAGATGGCGATTCAATCAAAAAAGCAGTCGATACCATCATCAAAAACGAAGGTCGCATCGATGTTTTGGTTAACAACGCTGGTTACGGT
>NZ_DEQF01000003.1:73874-87757 GCF_002360305.1 Streptococcus sp. UBA3373
GTTTAGCGGAATTGATTCAACTAGTATTGCCACATATGCGTAAACAAAAATCAGGACGCATCATCAACGTTTCATCAATGGGTGGTTTACTTTGGTGCTTGGTACCATGCAACAAAATACGCCGTAGAAGCTTTGTCTGATGCTCTTCGTATGGAAACCTCTGACTTTGGTATTGACGTTTCAATCATCGAACCAGGTGGTATCAAAACGGATTGGGGCTTCATCGCAGCTGACAAATTGGAAGCATCTGCAAAAGGTGGAGCTTACGAAGAACAAGCTACAAAAGCAGCAAAAGGTATGCGTAGCCAATATTCAGGTAACATGATGTCTGATCCAAAAATCATTTCACGTGCGATTTCAAAAGCGGTCAACAGCCGTCGTCCTCGCCCACGTTACTTGATTGGTATGGGAGCTAAACCACTTGTCTTCCTACACACTATCTTACCAACTCGTCTATTTGACTATATTATGAAACACGCAAGCTAATTAAGGGGAAATAAATTATGAAATTAAGTGTGAGTGACCAATATTTTCAATTTTTAAAAAGCATTGATGTTGACTTAGACCAATTACCTGAGTCACTGCGCTATCAAGAAGATTATCAAAAAGAAGAATTCGCGTTATCAACACTTGATTACTTCCATTTATTAACCGCTTTGGACGAACTCTTGACGGATGAGCAAATTTTAGAAATGAGCTGTCTGAAAAACATCCAAATGATGATGCCACCGTTTTTTGCCGCTTTGTCGTCAAAAAACGGCTTGATGGCTATCAAGCATTTTGCAACATTTAAACGCATCACAGGACCAATCATTGTGGATATTGAAACCTTTGATGATTTGGTGCGAGTGAGCTACCGTTACGATTACACAGGCTTGGAATTGCCACGCTTTGCGGTCTTAAATGAGCAACATTTGATTTTGGATATGATTCGGACAGGAACAGGTGAAGCCATCAAACCTGTTCGTATAGGGGTTCCTTTCGAATACGGTCAAGAAGCCTTAGAATCATTTGGTTGCCACGTGGAATACACCGAAGGTAATGAAATTATCTTCAACAAGGCTGACTTAGAACGCCCATTTATCACAGCTAACAACATCATGCTGGATTATTTGGAGCCGCAATTGAAAGAACGCCTAGCTGAAGCTATTTCTGGTGAAAGCTTTACAGGTGTTGTCCAACAAATGCTCTACAAAGCTATTCCAAGTGGGGAATTCTCAGTTGAGGATATCGCAGTAGCCTTGGGTATTAGCAGCCGCGCCTTACAACGTAACTTGAGTGCTGAAGGTACCAAATTCAACCAAGAATTGCAAAACGTTCAAAAATTATTAGCATTAAGTTACTTGAAAAAACCAGAAATGACTACTGATGAGGTCGCGTATTTGATTGGTTATGCTGAAGTTTCTTCTTTCTCACGCGCCTTCAAAAAATGGACTGGAATGACCATCACCGAATACAAAAATTCAACTGACGATTAGCATCGTCCGCTCTTAAAAAGGATAAGCACGCCAAAGATGAAGTTAATCATTACACCACAGTTTCAAAGTTTCCTGTCTTCCATAAATATTCAAATGCGAGATATTTTGGAAAAAGCCGAGCTGCCCAATAAATTTTGGCAAGACGAAATCGAATACGATGCCGCTCAATACTTGAAATTGGTTAAAATATTGGAAGAAGAGATTTCAGATGAGGTCATTTATTCGATTAGTCAGCTAGTTAACGTCAAAATGCTGGTTCCTCCCTATTTTTCAGCCTTGTCTTGCCGTAATGGTTTAGAGGCCTTGGAACGCATTGAAACCTATCGAAAAAGCAATGGATCTGCCCTTGTTCATGTGGAGGATTTAGGGGACACTATTTCTATTCAGTTTTCTTATATGCTACCTGACAAGCCTCTACCACGTTTTCTCATTATTAATCAGCAATTGCTTTTATTAGATGTTTTGAGGACTGGAACGGGCGTTGATATTCATCCCATTTCAGTCACTACTCCTTATCCTTACGAGGATATCTTACATGACACATTTGCTTGTCCGATACAAATAGATGCAGATAATCAAATGCTGCTGGCTAAAGCCGATTTGGAAAGGTATTTCTCTCCTTCTCACAACATGATGTGGTCTTACTTAGAATCCTTATTTGACCAAAACTATACCTTTTCACCAGTAGCAGAAGATAGCATGACAGCAAAACTTCGCCGAGAACTCAAACGCAGTATCCCTAGCGGTAAGGGAGATTTGAACACCCTTGCTAAACGTTTAGACACTAGCTCAAGAACCTTACAACGTAAACTCGTCGCTGAAGGGACTAGCTTTAATAAAGAACTGCAAGAAGTGCAAAAAGCCATGTTCTGCTCCTATCTGCAATTGCGTCTATCTACTGAGGATATCTTATACTTGCTTGGTTATGCTGAAAGTTCAAGCTTACTAAGAGCCTTTAAACGCTGGACAGGCATGACCTTTAAACAATACCAAACCAAATTATTAACCGAACTTAATCTTTCTCATCAACAAAATATTAGCTGAGCAAAGGCACAAAAATGATGACATTTGTCAGTCAATCATGAGCATATTTTTCGTATTTCTGATATAATTGATAGGGTTATACCAAAAAATGAAAAAGGGAGTAGAATTATGGGAAAATTTCAAGTTATCTCACATCCATTGATTCAACACAAATTGTCTATTTTGCGTCGCTCAACAACGTCAACCAAAGATTTTCGTGAATTGGTTAATGAAATTGCCATGTTAATGGGTTATGAGGTATCACGTGACCTTCCTTTAGAAGAAGTCGAAATCGAAACACCTATTACAAAGACAGTTCAAAAACAATTGGCTGGTAAAAAATTAGCTATCGTTCCAATCTTGCGCGCAGGTATTGGGATGGTTGACGGTTTTCTTAGTCTAGTACCAGCAGCCAAGGTTGGTCACATTGGTATGTATCGTGACGAAGAAACCTTACAACCTGTTGAATACTTGGTGAAATTGCCAGAAGATATTGACCAACGTCAAATTTTCGTCGTTGACCCAATGTTGGCCACTGGTGGTTCAGCCATTTTAGCAGTGGATTCCTTGAAAAAACGTGGTGCTGCTAACATTAAGTTTGTCTGCCTCGTATCTGCTCCTGAAGGGGTCAAAGCCTTGCAAGAAGCTCATCCAGATGTGGATATCTACACCGCCGCTTTGGATGAAAAACTAAACGAACACGGCTACATCGTTCCAGGTCTTGGCGATGCTGGTGACCGCTTATTTGGAACAAAATAATATTCAGAAAACTTTCTAGTTTCGGCTAGAAAGTTTTTAAAAAGCGACGTTTTTATTTGACCTTTGTTGACCAATTGACTATAATAAACTCATATCAATCGAGCACAGCACAATCCTTGATAAACAGCTTGCTCTGACTATTTAAAAAAGGAGAATATTTATGATTCCTGTAGTAATTGAACAAACAAGCCGCGGTGAGCGTTCATACGATATTTATTCACGTTTATTGAAAGACCGTATTATCATGTTGACTGGACCTGTTGAAGATAATATGGCAAATTCAATCATTGCTCAACTCTTATTCCTTGACGCCCAAGACAATACTAAAGACATTTACCTCTATGTCAATACTCCTGGTGGTTCAGTATCTGCTGGTTTGGCGATTGTGGATACAATGAATTTCATCAAATCAGATGTTCAAACTATCGTTATGGGTATGGCAGCATCTATGGGTACCATCATCGCCTCTTCAGGTGCTAAAGGCAAACGTTTCATGTTGCCAAATGCTGAATACATGATTCACCAACCAATGGGTGGTACTGGTGGCGGTACACAACAAACAGATATGGCTATTGCTGCTGAACACCTTTTGAAAACACGTCAAAACTTAGAACAAATTTTGGCGGATAATTCAGGACAACCGCTTGAAAAAGTTCACCTTGATGCTGAACGTGATAACTGGATGAGTGCCCAAGAAACCCTTGAATATGGCTTCATCGATGAAATCATGGTCAACAACGAATTAAACTAAGGCATAAGCCTTATCATAAAAGTCTGCTCTTGCAGGCTTTTTTTGTGCTATTTTGAAAACAAGGTGAGGGTACATTTTCAGACAAATATGGTATAATCGATTTATGTTGACAATTGATGACCAATTATTAGCCATTGATGATGCGATTGATGAGGTTGTTGCAGCCTTTTTAGCCTTAGATAGCGTACAAGATTACCTTGCGGTGCGGCAAGTCTTTCTCTCAGATAAGGCTTTGCAAGAAGACATTGCAGTTTTTCAAGCCCTGCGGCAAGAATATGAGGCTGTTGAGACTTATGCAGCTTTTCGCCCTGAAGTCAAAACCTTGCGTCGTCAATTGGTTCAAACAAAAAGAACAATTGATATGCATGAGAAAATGAGTGCTTTGCGGCAAAGTGAAGTTGCGGTGCAAAAGATTTTAGCAGAATTGACCCAAGACATCTCGTCAGTGATTTCATCTGCTATTTTTGTGGATACGGGACTGCCCCTAGCCGCCCACTCATCTCATCACCAATGCCATCATAAAGGAGGATAAGCTATGTTTGAAAAGACGGAACGACAAGGGATTATCGTTTATTTGTATTATAATCGTGATGCGCGAAAGTTGGCAAAATACGGCGATGTCCTCTATCATTCTAGAAAAATGCACTATCAAATTTTGTATGTCAATAAGGCCGATGCGCCAGCCATTGCAGACGAAATTGCCCGTTTGAAATTTGTGAAATCAGTTTCATTGTCACAATTGGACAATATTAACCAAAATTTTGTAGGCAATCTGGAAAATTTTTGATATAATATAATTTCTGATAACTAAAATTTATTTAATATAAAAAATTTTCTGATAATTCAGTATATTTTATCTGAATTATCAGGTATTGAAGGAGAAAGATGCTATGAATAAAAAGGTTACCACATTTCTGTTGCCTTTTTTAGCAGCCCTTGTTTTAGTTGGTTGCAATAAGTCGCCAGATGTTACCGCAAACGCCACAGGAACAACCATTGGCGATACGTTGAAAATCGGTGTCAATTTGGAATTGACAGGTTCGGTTGCGGCCTACGGTAATGCCGAAAAAAACGGGATTAACCTAGCAGTTGAGCAAATCAACAAGGCTGGCGGGGTTGACGGCAAAAAGATTGAAGTCATCACCAAGGATAATAAATCGGAAAATGCGGAAGCATCAACAGCTGCTACAAACTTAGCGGTTCAAAGCCAAGTAAATGCAATGATTGGCCCAGCGACATCAGGTGCCGTAGCAGCAGCCAGCTTGAATGCTCAAAAAACGGGTGTCCCTTTATTGACGCCTAGTGGTACGCAAGATGATTTGACCATTGACAAAGATGGCGTGAAAAAATACATTTTCCGTACAACTTTCCAAGACAGTTTCCAAGGTCAGGTTCTTGCTCAATACGCTTACCAAAACTTGAATGCTAAAAAAGTCGTTCTTTATTATGACAATTCAAGTGACTATGCCAAAGGGATTGCCGAAGAATTTCAAAGAGTTTACCCAGGTGAAATCGTAACGGTGGCCACTTTTGCCTCAGGCGACAAGGATTTCCAATCAGCTTTGACAAAATTCAAAGATTTGGATTATGATGCGATTGTCATGCCAGGATACTATACAGAAACAGGTATCATTACAAAACAAGCGCGTGATATGGGCATTGAAGTGCCAATCTTGGGTCCTGACGGATTTAATGACGATAGTTTTGGTGACTTGGCTGGTGTGGCCAATACACACGACGTTTACTACGTTTCAGGTTATTCTACCAAAACAGCTCTTTCAGATAAAGCAACGCAATTTATTGAAGCTTACAAGAAAAAATACGGTTCTGAGCCTAATATGTTTGCAGCCTTGGCTTATGATTCGGTTTACATGATTGCAGAAGCTGCCAAAGGTGCTAAAACGTCTATTGGCATTGCTGATAATTTGGCGAAACTCTCTCAATTTGACGGGGTGACTGGTACCATGACGATTGATAAAGATCACAATCCAATCAAAACCGCTTTGATGGTTAAGATGGAAAATGGTGCAGAAGCCTCAGCTGAAGCAGTCGAAATCAATGGGAAAAACTAACGAATGTTTTTTGCAACGTTTATATCACATCACTAGAAAGTTTGGTATTATATGTTTTTAGAACAACTTCCCCAACAACTGGTTAATGGTATTATTCTGGGCAGTATCTATGCCTTACTTGCCCTTGGATACACCATGGTGTATGGGATTATTAAATTGATTAACTTTGCTCATGGCGATATTTATATGCTGGGGGCATTCATTGGGTATTATGCGATTAGCGCTTTGCACATGAATCTTTGGATGGCTTTGATTGTGACAATGATTACAACGGCTATTTTTGGGATGCTTATCGAATTTCTGGCCTATAGACCTTTGCGCCATTCGACACGTATTTCTGCTTTGATTACAGCAATTGGGGTATCCTTCTTGCTGGAGTATGGCATGGTCTTTTTGGTCGGTGCTAACACGCGTTCATTCCCACAAGCTATTAAAATTGTCAATTACCACATTGGTTCGATTACTGTAACAAATATTCAGTTGCTTATCCTTATTGTGGCTCTTGTTTTGATGGTGGCTCTTCAAATTATCGTTAGAAAAACGAAAATGGGGAAAGCCATGCGTGCAGTATCTGTTGACAGCGACGCAGCAGAATTGATGGGGATTAACGTCAATTCAACCATCAGCTTTACCTTTGCTCTTGGTTCAGCACTAGCTGGTGCTGCAGGTGTCTTGATTGGATTGTACTACAATTCAATTGAGCCGTTGATGGGAATGACTCCAGGTATTAAAGCCTTTGTCGCTGCCGTTCTCGGTGGTATTGGTATCATTCCAGGGGCTGCTTTAGGTGGTTTTGTCATTGGAATTTTGGAAACGTTATCCATTTCTCTAAATCTTTCAAGCTATCGTGATATCGTTGTGTACGGTGTTTTGATTATCATTTTATTAGTAAGACCAGCTGGTATTCTCGGTAAAAACGTAAAAGAAAAGGTGTAGAAAATGAAAAAAAATCTAAAAGTAAATCTTTCATGGCTGGCCTTGATTGTTGTTCTTTATGCCATTTTAGAGGTTTTAACCCGCACAAATATTTTAAACTTGTACTACGTGCAAATTTTGATGGGGATTGGTATTAGTATCTTGATGGGGCTTGGAACCAATTTGGTTCTTGGCTTCTCAGGGCAATTCACCTTGGGGCAGGCTGGTTTCATGGCTATCGGTGCTTACGCAACAGCCATCATGACTCAGCAAAATCCAACTTACGGTGGCTTTTACCTATCAATGCTCGTTGGGGTTCTCATTGCCGTTGTGGTTGCCCTTATTTTTGGGATTCCGACCTTGCGGTTGAAGGGGGACTATCTGGCCATCGCAACCTTGGGTATGGCTGAGATTATCCGTATCTTGATTGTCAATGGTGGCGATTTGACTAACGGAGCTGCTGGTTTGACTGGTATTTTACCTTATACTACATGGCCTGTTATCTTTGCCTTTGTTGTGGTGATTACCATTTTAGTCTTGAATTTCCTACGTTCATCAATGGGACGTCAGGTGATTGCCGTTCGTGAAGATGAAATTGCAGCCGAAGCTATGGGTGTCAACGTGACCAAGATGAAAGTGCTGATTTTTGTGATGGGGGCTATTATTTCATCTATCGCAGGTTCGCTTTATGTGGGTTACATCGGTACAGTTGTTCCTAAAGATTTCACCATTATGAAATCTATCGACTACTTGATTATCGCCGTTCTTGGTGGACTTGGTTCTATTACAGGAACGATTTTAGCGGCGGTTGCCCTAGGTATTTTGAATATGTTCTTGCAAAATATCTCAAATCTTCGTATGATTATCTATTCTCTTGCCCTCATTTTGGTTATGATTTTCCGACCAGGAGGACTTTTGGGAACGAAGGAATTCACGTTATCTCGATTCTTTAACAAAACTAAGGGAGGTAAGCAGTAATGGCACTTCTTGATGTTAAAAAGCTCACCAAAAATTTTGGCGGATTGACAGCCGTAGGTGATGTTACCATGCATCTCAATGAAGGTGAATTGGTTGGCTTGATTGGTCCAAACGGTGCTGGAAAAACCACACTTTTCAACTTGTTAACAGGTGTTTATGAGCCAAGTGAGGGAACTGTGTCACTTGATGGTACCATTTTAAATGGCATGAAACCTTATAAAATTGCGTCTTTGGGCTTGTCGCGTACCTTCCAAAACATTCGTTTGTTTAAGGAAATGACGGTTTTGGACAATGTTTTGATTGGGATGGCTAATCAAACCTCTCCGCATCTTTTAGCTAGTTTCTTGCGCTTGCCAAAATACTACCAAAGCGAGGAAGAATTGTGTCAAAAGGCCTTGGATTTATTGGCTATTTTCAATTTGGAAACAGAAGCTGATACTCTTGCTAAAAATCTTCCTTATGGGCAACAACGCCGTTTGGAAATTGTGCGTGCCTTGGCAACCAAACCCAAAATTCTCTTTTTGGACGAGCCAGCAGCAGGGATGAACCCGCAAGAAACAGCAGAATTGACAGAACTCATCCGCAAAATCAAAGACGAATTTAATATCACGATTATGCTAATCGAACACGATATGAGCCTTGTCATGGAAGTAACAGAGCGCATCTATGTGCTTGAATATGGTCGTCTGATTGCCCAAGGAACACCAGACGAAATCAAGACCAACCAACGTGTTATTGAAGCTTACTTAGGAGGTGAAGGGTAATGGCGATGTTAAAAGTGGACCACTTGTCTGTGCATTACGGTGTGATTCAAGCGGTTAAGGATGTTTCTTTTGAAGTCAATGAAGGCGAAGTCGTGACCCTTATCGGTGCTAATGGAGCTGGTAAAACCTCTATTCTCCGTACGATTTCAGGTTTGGTGCGTCCAAGTGCTGGCGAAATCAGCTTTTTAGGAAAAGAGATTCAGAAAGAGCCAGCTCGTAAAATTGTGGCTTCTGGTTTGTCGCAAGTTCCTGAAGGCCGACACGTTTTTCCAGGAATGACGGTTTTAGAAAACCTTGAACTAGGTGCCTTTTTACGCCGTGACCGTGAAGAAAATCAAAAGAATTTGAAGAAAATTTTTGACCGTTTCCCACGTTTGGAAGAACGTAAATCACAAGACGCTGCAACCTTGTCAGGTGGTGAACAGCAAATGCTTGCTATGGGAAGAGCCTTGATGAGTCAACCCAAATTATTGCTTTTAGATGAACCATCAATGGGATTGTCGCCAATTTTCATTCAAGAAATCTTTGACATTATCCAAGATATCCAAAAACAAGGAACAACAGTCTTGTTGATTGAGCAAAATGCCAACAAAGCCTTAGCCATCGCTAACCGTGGTTACGTTTTGGAAACAGGTAAGATTGTCTTGTCAGGAACAGGTGAAGAATTATTGGCTTCTGAAGAAGTGCGTAAAGCTTATCTAGGAAGCTAGTGATAATTGCCAATAGTATCACTTGACTGCAACTAGCATGAACCATTTCCCTGATATCAAAAGAAAGCGTTATATGGTATAATAGTTGCGAAAAAAGGATTTGGAGAAATGATATGCCAGTAAAAGATTTTATGACGAAAAAAGTTGTCTATGTGTCGCCTGATACGACAGTAGCGCACGCGGCTGATATGATGCGCGAGCAAAAGTTACGCCGCTTGCCTGTTATTGAAAACGATAAACTTGTCGGTCTTGTCACTGAAAGAACCATGGCAGAAGCTAGCCCTTCTAAAGCAACGAGCTTGTCCATTTATGAAATGAATTATCTGCTCAATAAAACCAAGATTCGTGACGTGATGATTCGAGAAGTGGTGACGGTTTCCCCTTACGATAGGCTGGAAGATGCGATTTACCTCATGATGAAAAATCACGTTGGTATTTTGCCTGTTGTGGAAAACAATCGCGTACATGGTATTATCACCGATAAAGATGTTTTCAAAGCCTTTCTTGAAATTTCAGGATATGGCGAAGAAGGGGTGCGGGTTATTATCTCAGCAGATGATACTGTGGGCACTCTGGCTAAAATCACAGAAACCATTTCAGCGGATAATCTAAATATCAAACGCACGGTGGTTGCCACACGCAAGTCTGGTAAAGTTGCTATTGAAATTCAAATTGACGGAAAAGTGGATCCATCGCATTTAGAAAAAGCCTTGCTGGCCAAGGGTATTCAAGTGGATTCTATTGAATTGACAGAAGCCAAATCATTGGATTAACAAGGATTTAGCTAGGTTGTTACACAAGTCTATTTAGGTGCTGCCATATTCGGTAGTGCCTTTTTGCTATATTTTTGATAGAATAGAAGTAATAAGTTTGGAAGGAATTTTCATGAAAAACGGAGTAATCATCTCTTTTGAGGGACCTGACGGATCTGGTAAAACCAGCGTTTTAGAACGCATCATTCCACTATTGCAAGCGCAAGGGCTTAGTGTCTTGGCGACACGAGAGCCAGGTGGTGTGGCGATTGCAGAGCGGATTCGAGAGGTGATTTTAGACGTCCATCACGTTAATATGGACTATAAGACGGAATTGCTTTTGTATATGGCAGCACGTCGTCAACACTATGTGGAAAAAGTCTTGCCAGCCTTGGAAAATGGGAAGATTGTACTGATTGACCGCTTTATTGATAGCTCGATTGCTTATCAGGGCGCAGGGCGTGGTTTGGATGAGGCGACCATTACACAACTCAATGATTTTGCAACAGACGGTCGTAAACCTGATATTACCATTTATTTGGATATCGAATCAGAACTTGGCTTGCAACGCATTGCTCAAAATGCTGAACGTGAGGTCAATCGTCTGGATTTGGAAAAATTAGATATGCACCAACGCGTGCGTCAAGGCTATTTGCGTTTGGCAGAACAGGAAAAAGACCGTATTGTGACCATCGATGCCTCACGTGACTTGGACAGCGTCGTTGAAGAGGTGTATCAGGTGATTTTACAACACTTAGCGTAGGTAGTAGGAAAATGAAAATGGATTTGGAAAGCTTGCAGCCTCATCTTTTTGAGGAATTCAATCACATCTTAAGGTCAGATAGGATGAGCCATGCCTATCTTTTTTCTGGAGATTTTGCGAGCTTGGACTTTGCCCTTTACTTAGCTAAAAGCCGTTTTTGTGAGCATTTTCAAGATGGCTTGCCTTGTGGCAAGTGCCGTGAATGTGTTCTCATCGCTGAGAATGAATTTTCAGATGTGAAACAAATCAAGCCAACAGGTCAAGTTATTAAAACAGATACGATTCGTGACTTGTTGCGAGACTTTTCACGCTCAGGTTTTGAGAGCCAATCGCAAGTTTTTATCATTCAGGATTGTGACAAGATGCATCCAAACGCCGCTAATAGTCTGTTAAAATTCATTGAAGAGCCGCAAAGTTCGTCTTATATGATTTTGCTGACGAGTGATGAAAGCAAGGTCTTGCCAACCATCAAGAGCCGTACCCAAGTCATTCGTTTTCCAAAAAACGAGGCGCTATTACGCAAACAGGCTGAAGAAGCTGGTGTTTTAAAGACACAGGCAGAGATTTTGGTTGCCTTGGCTAAGACACCCCAACACCTTGAAAAATTGATACAGGATAAAAAGGTTGAGGAGTTGTTGCAAGCGAGCGAGCGTTTTGTCGCTACCTTGTTTAAAGACACGGATACGGCTTATTTGGAAGTCAATGGGTTGGTGAAGTTGGCTCCTGAAAAAAGCGAGCAAGAGTTGGCTTTTCAGTTGTTGACTTTGTATTTATCCAAACACCTCGAGCGCAAACAAACTTTGGTTTATTTGGAAAAGGCTTATCAAGCTCAGCAAATGTGGAAAAGTAATGTGAGTTTTCAAAACGTATTAGAATATATGGTGGTTTCATGACAGAAGTATTGCGTATCAAATATAAAGAAACAGGTGGCATTGCCTATGTCTTGCCTAATCGCTGCTACAAACTTGGCGAGCTGGTGGTTGTCAAAAACAAAAAAGGCAATCGCTTAGCAGAAGTGGTCTGCGAAAATCAGGACATTGACGACACAAAATTACCAGCTGAAATGGATGTGATTTCGCGAGCAGCTGATGCCAAGGATATCAAGCATTATCAAGACAATAAAGCCTTTGCCAAAGACTCTTTTGAGGCTGTCAATCACTTGGTTGCTCTCAATCAATTGCAGATGAAGGTCATTGATATCGTCTTTCCTTTGGAGCGCGATTATGTGCTTATCACTTTTTCGGCGGAAGAACGGGTTGATTTTCGAAAATTGCTGCGTGATTTGGCTAGTCATTTCAAGACAAGGATTGAATTAAGACAGATTAACAATCGGGAGGAAACCAAGGTTTACGGCGGTTTGGGCCCTTGTGGTCGTACGCTTTGTTGCTCAACTTTTCTGGGTGAATTTCCACCTGTTTCCATCAAAATGGTTAAAAATCAAGGCATGTCACTGAGCACAGGCAAGACAACTGGTCGCTGTGGTCGCCTCATGTGTTGCTTGAGTTTTGAGGATGATTTTTACAGAGAAGCCAAGGAAAAATTCCCTGATGTGGGAAGTGACATCGAAACGGCAGAAGGTGTGGGAAGTGTGGCCAGCATTGACGTCTTTTCAGATACCATTAAAGTGAAATTTCCTGAAAAACACGCCCTATTAACATATACTTTAGATGAGGTCAAACGATATGGATAAGAAAAAATTATTTGATGCTTTTGACGGTTTTTCGCAAAATTTGATGATTACATTGGCTGAAATTGATGCCATGAAAAAACAAGTCCAATCGCTTTTGGAAGAAAACACCGCATTGCGTCTTGAAAATGATAAATTAAGAACGCGCCTTGCCCAATTGGAAGAAAATGCTTCGGCTAAGACCTCTAAACAAGGAAAACGCTATATTGAAAGCATCTACCACGATGGCTTCCACATCTGCAACGATTACTACGGACAACGTCGTGAAAATGATGAGGAGTGCATGTTTTGTATGGAAGTGCTAGATAGAGAGTGAGGTTGTGATGCAGGTCCAAAAAAGTTATCATAACGCTTCTACGACAGGTGAATTGTATCTTGTCCCAACGCCTATCGGCAACTTTCAAGACATGACTTTTAGAGCGGTTGAGGTTTTGCAGACGGTGGATTTTGTCTGTGCAGAAGACACTCGAAACACAGGAATTTTGCTGAAACACTTTGATATACCGGTAAAACAGATTAGTTTTCACGAGCACAATGCCTATGACAAAATTCCTGAGTTGATTGCCCTGTTAAAAGACGGCAAACGTTTGGCACAGGTATCTGATGCAGGGATGCCGTCCATTTCTGACCCAGGTCATGATTTGGTCAAGGCAGCTATCGAAGAAGGCATTCCTGTCATTTCTTTGCCAGGGGCATCGGCTGGTATTACCGCATTGATTGCCAGTGGTTTGGCGCCTCAACCCCATGTGTTCTACGGTTTTCTTCCCAGAAAAGCTGGGCAGCAAAAAGAATTTTTTGAGAGCAAGAAAGCCTATCCTGAAACGCAAATTTTCTATGAATCACCTTATCGCGTGTTGGATACGCTTAGCAATATGCAGGACATTTATGGCGACCGCCCCATCGTTCTTGTCCGTGAATTAACCAAAATTTACGAAGAATACCAACGAGGAACGATTTCAGAAATCATGGAGCATATCACCCAAGTGCCTTTGAAGGGGGAGTGTCTTTTGATTGTATCGGGGCAAGATGAAACAGCTATTCCCCAAGAAAGTGTGGCTCTGAGCGACATTCTAGACTTGGTCAATGACTTGATTGCCTCAGGAGAAAAAACAAATCAAGCCATCAAAAAAGTTGCTAAAACCTATGGTTTAAAACGCCAAGAGGTTTACAACGCTTATCACAATATTGATTAAATATCCAAAAGAGTCGAGTTGCTAGCACGACTCTTTTT
>NZ_DEQF01000008.1:0-540 GCF_002360305.1 Streptococcus sp. UBA3373
GCAAAAAGAGCAAGTTCGATAATAACTTGCTCTTTTTGCTAATAAGTGAGTTAGCTAAGTGTTATAACACTTAGCGTAGAAAAGCCAGCAACTTTAGTTGTTGGCTTTTCTTACTCAGTTACACGTTCAAGACTTTATCTAGGAAGTCTTTTAGACGTGGGTGCTGTGGGTTGTCGAAGATTTGTTCTGGTGTGCCGTCTTCGATAAATTCACCGCCGTCTGTGAAGATAACGCGGTTCGCCACTTGGCGTGCAAATCCCATTTCGTGGGTTACAATCAACATGGTCATGCCTTGTTCTGCCAAGTCTTTCATAACGTTCAATACATCCCCGACCATTTCAGGGTCAAGGGCAGATGTTGGTTCGTCAAAAAGCATGATATCAGGTTTCATGGCCAAACTACGAGCGATGGCGACACGTTGTTTTTGTCCTCCAGATAGGCTATCTGGTTTGGCATCGCGTTTATCTGCAAGGCCAACTTTTTCAAGCAATTCCATCGCGTGTTTTTCAGCTTCTTCCTTGCTTTCTTTTCCTAATTCGA
>NZ_DEQF01000008.1:596-6438 GCF_002360305.1 Streptococcus sp. UBA3373
TTTTCACGGGCTTTATCGACGTTCGTTTTAGGGTCAGAAAGTTCGTAACCGTCAACGATGACTTTACCGCTAGTGATGGTTTCAAGTAAGTTGAGTGTGCGTAGGAAAGTTGATTTTCCTGAACCAGATGGTCCAATGATACAAACAACGTCTCCTTCATGAAACTGAGTGGTAATTCCTTTTAAGACTTCATTGTCTCCGTAAGATTTATGTAAATCTTGAACATCAATTTTCAATTCTGACATTACTTAAGCCTCTTTTCTAACAGTTTTGCTAAACGAGTCAAAAGGGTAATCATTACGAGGTAAATAACTGCTAAGATAGCGTACATACGGAATGATTGGTAGTTACGGGCGATAATGATTTTACCTGTTTGGAAGAGTTCCACAAGACCAATCGCTGACATGATTGTTGTATCTTTCAATGAGATAACGAATTGGTTGATAAAGCTTGGTAGCATGAGGCGAACAGCTTGAGGTAAAATAACTTTGCGCATGGTTGTGCCGTATGAGATACCCAAACTACGGCTGGCTTCCATTTGACCTTTTGGTACGGCTTCAATTCCTCCACGGACAATTTCGGCGATGTAAGCACCAGCATTTAGTGAGAGGGCGATAGTCGCTGCTAGGAAGTCGTTGATAGGGCTTTGGCGACCTGTGATTGATTCGATAAGGTTTGGAATTCCCCAGAAAATGAAGGCCGCAACAATCATTAGTGGAATACCACGAATCATGTCAACAAAGACTGCTGAGATACCACGTAGGACTTTATTTGGAGCGACAGCCATCATACCAAAGATGATACCGATAACAGTGGCAATCGCAAATGAAATCAAGGTTAAGCCAAGGGTTGTTCCTAAACCAGCCAACAATTGACGGTAGTTGTTTTTAAGAAGTCCCCAAATCGTTGTTTCATTCACGCTTGAATCAGATGATGAGCTAGATGTATCTGAAGAAGTTGTGAGGTATTTAGCAACTAATTTGTCGTAAGTACCGTTTGCTTTAAGGGCTGCAAGTCCGTTGTTGAACATTTCAATCAATTCAGGATTTGAACCAGCTTTAACGGCAAATCCGACGGTACCTGAAGCTTCACCAGGAATTGGTGTTTCAAAGTTGCGTCCTTGTTGGATAGCGTAAGCCAAAACAGCTTCATCATCCATCAAGGCATCAATTGAACCTGAGTTCAAACTATCGTACATTGTAGAAGCTTCATCAAAAGCTTTCAAAGTGTAGTGGTATTGATCAGCGTGTTCTTCCAACCAAGTGTAAGAAGAAGTACCGTTTTTAGCTCCAACGGTTTTACCAGAAAGGTCTTCGTACGATTTAACAGAGCTTCCTTTTTTAACCGCTAGGATGATATTGGTTGTGTAATAAGGATCTGAGAAGTTAAAGATAGCTTTACGGGCATCTGTGATAGTCATTCCCGCGATAACCCCATCAGCTTGTCCTGATTGCACCGCATTGAGTGCTGCATCAAAGCCGATATTGTTGATTTTGATGTTGAAACCTTGTTGTTTGGCAATGGCCTTAATCAAGTCCATATCAAAACCAGTGTAGGTGTTATTACCGTCTTGGTATTCAAATGGTGCAAATGATGTATCAGATGCGATGATATAAGTATCTTTGACTGGAGTGGCTTTGGTCTTAGCGTCACCAGTTGATTCTAATTCACTAGTGTCTTCGCCTAGCCATTTTTTCATAATAGCATCATAAGTACCGTCTTCCTTCATAGAAGCAAGACCTTCGTTAAATTCATCGATAAGGTATTCGTATTGGCTATCTTTTTTAACGGCAAAGGCAAAGCTACCGACTTTTTCGCCGTCCATGTTAATGGCGTAATCTTTACCTTGTTTGATAGCGTATTGAACAACAGGTTCGTCGTCCATGGCAGCGTCAATAGAACCAGCATCAAGGCTGTTATTCATAAGATCACTAGTATCAAATGTTTTGATGGTGTAACCGTATTTTTCTTGATTATCTTTCAAGAAGCTTTGAGAAGCGGTTCCGTTTTTAACCCCGATGGTTTTTCCTTTAAGCTGTTTGTAGCTTGAAATTTTAGCGTTGCCACGTGTATATACAACAACAGCGGTATCGTAGTAAGGATCAGAAAAAGTGAATACTTTCTTACGAGCGTCTGTGATTGTCGTACCAGCCATCAAGGCATCTGCTTGTCCAGACTGAACGGCATTTACCGCCGCATCAAAACCTGGGAAGGTCATATCAACGTCCCAGCCTTCGCGTTTGGCAACTTCATTGATAATATCAACGTCAATACCTTTATAGGTTTGATCTGAGTCTTTAAATTCAAATGGGGCATAGGCGGTATCTGACACAATCTTAATCGTATCAGCGTGCGTCGTCTTTGCACCCAAAACAAAGAATACAGAGAGCATAGCTAGCATAAGAGCTTTCAATTTGTGCTTCATGTTAGTCTCCTTTTTGGTTAGTATATAGTATCATTATATCAAAATTCACAAGTTAAGGCAAATTTAAGTAACAGACGATGTTAGAAAATATAACATAAAAATGCCAGTTGCTTTAAGAAGTCTAAAGCAGATTTTCCGTCAAACTTGTGTTAAAATGAGGACATCAAAGCAATGGAAGAGGAAGGCAAAACATGATTGATAGGGTAACAGATAATCAGTTTAAATTAGTATCAAAATACCAGCCTGCTGGTGACCAGCCAGAAGCAATTAAGGAATTGGTTGATAATATTGAAGGCGGTGAAAAGGCGCAGATTCTGTTGGGAGCAACGGGAACTGGTAAAACGTACACGATGAGTCAGGTGATTGCTCAGGTTAACAAGCCAACCTTGGTCATTGCCCACAATAAAACCTTGGCGGGCCAGCTTTACGGGGAATTTAAGGAATTTTTCCCTGATAATGCCGTGGAATATTTCGTATCTTATTATGACTATTACCAACCTGAGGCTTATGTGCCATCAAGTGACACTTATATTGAAAAAGACAGCTCGGTGAATGATGAAATTGATAAATTGCGTCACTCGGCGACCTCTGCCTTGCTGGAACGTAACGATGTGATTGTTGTCGCATCGGTGTCTTGTATCTATGGTTTGGGTTCGCCCAAAGAATATGCAGATAGCGTGGTTAGCTTACGTCCTGGACAAGAAATCTCACGTGATCAGTTGTTGAATGACTTAGTGGACATTCAGTTTGAGCGAAATGATATTGATTTCCAACGTGGGCGTTTTCGTGTGCGCGGTGATGTGGTTGAAATTTTCCCAGCCAGCCGTGATGACCATGCCTTTCGTGTGGAATTTTTCGGGGATGAAATTGACCGTATCTGCGAAATTGAAAGTTTGACAGGACGAGTGCTTGGCGAGGTGGAACACTTGGCGATTTTCCCAGCCACTCACTTCGTGACCAACGAAGAGCACATGGAGCACGCCATCAAGGAGATCTTGGCGGAAATGGAAGAACAGGTCAAACAATTTGAGTCAGAAGGCAAACTCATCGAGGCGCAACGTATTCGCCAGCGGACAGAGTACGATGTGGAAATGCTCCGCGAAATGGGCTACACTAGCGGTGTCGAAAACTATTCTCGCTATATGGATGGTCGTTCAGAAGGCGAGCCACCGTTTACCTTGCTAGACTTTTTCCCAGAGGATTTTCTCATCATGGTGGATGAAAGTCACATGACCATGGGACAAATCAAAGGCATGTATAACGGGGACCGTTCGCGTAAAGAAATGCTGGTTAATCACGGTTTCCGTTTGCCAAGTGCCTTGGATAATCGTCCTTTACGTCGGGAAGAGTTTGAAAGCCACGTTCACCAAATTGTTTATGTGTCAGCCACTCCAGGTGACTACGAGCTAGAGCAAACGGATACCATTGTTGAACAAATCATCCGTCCGACTGGATTGCTTGACCCTGAGGTTGAAGTGCGTCCGACCATGGGACAAATGGACGACCTGCTGGGTGAAATCAATGCCCGTGTGGAAAAAGGTGAGCGAACCTTCATTACCACTTTAACCAAGAAAATGGCAGAAGACTTGACCGATTACTTGAAGGAAATGGGCGTCAAGGTCAAATACATGCACTCAGATATTAAGACGCTAGAACGGACAGAAATCATTCGTGACTTGCGTCTGGGCGTCTTTGATGTCTTAATTGGTATCAATTTGCTGCGCGAAGGAATTGACGTGCCTGAGGTTAGCTTGGTGGCCATCTTGGATGCTGACAAAGAAGGTTTTTTACGAAATGAACGTGGCTTAATCCAAACTATCGGACGAGCTGCTCGTAATAGTGAGGGACACGTTATCATGTATGCGGACAAGATTACCGAATCCATGCAAAAAGCCATGGATGAAACGGCTCGTCGTCGTGAAATCCAAATGCGTTACAACAAAGAACACGGCATTGTCCCACAAACCATTAAGAAAGACATTCGTGATTTGATTGCGATCTCGAAAACGGGTGACACCGACGTGGCAGAAGATATTCCTGATTACAACAGCATGACGAAAAAAGAACGCCAAGACACCATCAAAAAACTCCAAAAACAAATGCAAGAAGCCGCAGAAATCCTTGACTTTGAACTGGCAGCCCAATTACGCGATATGGTGCTAGAATTAAAGGCGATGGATTAATAATAGGATAAATTCATCCTATTATTTTGTTTTTCGTCATTAAAAATGATATGATAATCAAAAAGGAGGGCAATCATAATGCAAATCGATCTTGAAAATTTAGTTCCAATCACTGAGGCAAATCAAAATTTTTCTAAAGTAGCTCGTATGGTTGACAATAAAGGAACGGCTGTTATTTTAAAGAATAATAAACCTAAATATGTCCTGCTTGATTACAATACCCTAGTTCAAGAAGAACAAGAAGAAACAGTTGTTGCAGATCAAGCTAGTGTTGATGATGTGGCAAATGCTATTTTGTCAAGACATTTAGATGCTTTTAAGGAACTCGCAAACTGAAACATTTAACCGTTGAACAGGTTATTGCCCTACATAGTCAATTAATTGCAGCTTCTGGAGGTGTAGATGGTGTTCGCGACAAAGGATTAGTCGAATCATCGCTTTCTAATGTTTTCGATGTTTATTTTGGAGTTGATCGCTATCCAACTATTGAAGATAAGGCTTCTAGCCTATGTTACTCTTTGATTAAGAATCATGCTTTTTTAGATGGTAATAATCGTATAGGTATTTTTGTGATGCTCGTACTCCTAGAAATTAATGGTATTGTACTGGAGTGTACAGATGAAGAATTAGTTCATCTTGGGATTGGTATAGCAGCATCACAAATAACGTATGAAGCTATTTTAGATTTTGTAGAAAATCATTGATTTTCGTATATGAGGAGGACGAGATGTCACGTTCACAAAATGTGATTTTAACCAATATGTGTCTGATTGAGGACGATCGGGGGCGGTTGGTGATGCAGATTCGGGACCCAAAACGTTATGCTTGGTCAGGAGCTGCTCTACCAGGTGGACACATTGAGCCGCATGAAAGCTTGGTTGAATCGGTTATTCGTGAAATTAAGGAAGAAACGGGCTTAACCATCAAACACCCGCAATTAGTTGGCATGAAACATTGGTACACCAAGGACGATGAACGTTATCTGGTCTTTCTTTATCGCACGTCTGAATTTGAAGGTAACCTTCGTTCGTCTGATGAGGGCGAAGTCAAATGGGTATCTCGACAAGAGTTGCCACAACTTCCTCTTGCCTATGATATGCTGAATTTACTTCGTGTCTTTGATGAGGATAATCTCAACGAACTCTTTTACCGCGAACGCTTAGAAGATGACTTCCTACGCGAATTTTGGTGAGTATTGCCTTGATAAAACAACAAAAAATACACGAAAAGCTTG